>NZ_JBFSUX010000016.1:0-91442 GCF_041467595.1 Vibrio sp. 10N.247.311.13
CCTTCAGCACCAGCAATCACTGCTGCAATTGTTAAGAAGATAATGTCGGTTAGCGTGTGCTCTATTTTCCAAGCTTGGCGAGGGTCTCGAATAACTGAAATATGGTCCAAAAGGCTTAATCCATTCATTATGGCTAAATATCTGCTGTTAAAAAACAGTATATGATCACACCTAAATCTGATCATCAAATCGATCTTGAATGTATTGAATTTGTTGTGACTTCAGTGTACAAATTAGTGGAAACATCACTTCACGCTACCCCTTATTCCATATGGGTTTTTCATGATCTTGCCCTGGGGTATTCCCTTTATGAATCAAACTCAGATTGTGAATTGATTAACAAAGGAAAGAGTTTACCGTTTGGAGGAGTAAAGGTTTATGGCAAGCATTTTCGATATGTCAGAATAAAAGCTAACGCTGAAAGCATTTTAGCATCCAAAGTGGTCTCAGATATTGTTCCATTCACGAGTGAATACATACAGAGCCTATTAGACAATCACTCGTAATTACCGCCTAAGCTCTTGTATCCTTAGCTCTAATCAAATAGAAATATAAAGGCCTTTGGCTATTTGGATGGCACACTTTCATATTGACACTCAAATTGGAAACTGAACTCGATAAATAATAAAAACCCATTAAATCAAATACTTAAAACTGGCACGTAACTTGATTGAATATCTAGACCTTCCATCACAAGGATGTAGATATGAGAATTACAACGTTAAGTTTGCTATTAAGTGCCCCTCTAGTCGCCAACGCAGCGCCATTCGATACCTGCCCTAGTCAAGCATACCTCTTTCAGTCGAAACCCGTTGAAGTTTGGGGTGTAAACCTAGTAACAGGTTCAACCACACTGTTAGAAGACGATACGGGTATGAATGCCAATATCAATGGTGTCGGTTTCGACTTTCAAGACAGATATATTTATGGCTATGACACCACCAACAAACGTTTAGTGCGTCTTGGTCAAGACTTCCAAGCAGAAGTTATCAATACCAGTGGCTTACCAACCGATCACACTTTCTATGTCGGCGACGTCTATGACCATGTTTACTACTTGTATCGTACAGGTAAGGGACTATTTACTGTTGACCTCTCTCCTTTAGACTCTGATCCGAATGCGACCGTCACGGTCAACAAAATCGCAGGCAGCCCTGCAACTGTAAAACTGACTGATTTTGCTTTCCATCCAAGTGATGGCTCTTTATATGGTATCGACAATAACTCGGGTGGCTTGTACAGCTTCAACCCAACTACAGGTGCAGAAACCTATATTGGTGATACCGGAGAAACAGGGACGTTTGGCGCAGGTTATTTTGATGTAAACGGCTACTATTACGTATCTCGAAATCAAGACGGTAAGATCTACCGTATCAACCTATCCCCAGATAACGCTGCAAACATCGCTGCAGGTGTCGTTCCTGCTGTAGAGTTCGTATCGAATGGCCCTTCTTCGAATCAAAATGATGGTGCTCGCTGTGCGAATGCGCCTGTCGTAGATGAAGATTCCAACATCGACTTCGGTGACGCTCCAGATACCTATCTAACGTTATTAGCAAGTAACGGTCCTCGACATGAACTAGATGGCGTGACTTGGTTAGGTACAGACGCGCCCGACGCCGATCTTGACGGCTACGTAACACCGCAATCGGATGAAAGCGTGGGTATTGATGATGAGTGGGCAAACGGTGGTATCGGTTTTGTTACCGCACTTGAAGCAGGGCTTGATTCAAAAGTAGTAATTGAAGCTTCAACAACCGGTTACCTTTCAGCTTGGATAGACTGGAACCAAGATGGCAGCTTCGATGGCGCCAACGAGCAAGTGTTTACAGATTACGCGCTCGATGCTGGTGAAAACGATCTATTCCTAAATGTCGACATCAACGCACTAACCGGTACTACGTGGGCTAGATTTAGATTCAGTCAACAAACCAACCTAAGTTACTTTGGCGGTTCAACCTCTGGTGAGGTGGTCGATATTCAAGTCGATGTCCTTAACGATGGCGCCACCGCTCGTTACTTCCCAAGTGCTTCTGGCTACGCAACGCTCGCGTACGAAGATAACTGGCCTTATAAAGCCGACTACGACATGAACGATGCTGTTCTTATGTATCGCATTACTGAGATCCTTAAAGATGGAAAAGTCGTTAAGTCCACTATCGACGGCCGCCTAGCTGCTGTCGGGGCAACGTACAGAAATGGTTTTGCTGTTCGACTTCCTAACCTAGACCCGAGCTTGGTGAGTAGTGGTAGCTCTTACATGAAACACAACGGTGTATTCACTGACCTTGACCTAGAAGATGGACGTAGCGAAGCAATCTTTGTTATCGCCAATGACCTGACAGAAAAAATCAGCACTGGCTGTACCTTCTACCGCACCAGTAATGGATGTAAAGAGGATGAGCAGTTCTCATTCCAAATTGGTATTACTTTAGCCGGTGACGGTGTGAGTACTGGCAGTTGGACCGATATGCCTTACGACCCGTTCATTTTTGCAACGCCTGGGTATTATCACGGTGAAAACCTACCTCTACATCCAGGGCGCAGCTGGGAGGTTCACTTGCCAGACCAAGCTCCAACCGAGGCATTTGATACCACTAACCTCTTTGAAGCTGGATTAGGCGTCGATGACAGTAATCCATCAACAGGTAAATACTTCAAAACAGCAGAAAACCACCCTTGGGCTCTCATAGTAACTTCGGATGACGAATGGGAGTGGCCTCTAGAGTACGTCGATATTGTTACCGCTTACCCAGAGTTTAAAGAATACGCAGAATCCGGCGGTGACACGAACCAAACATGGTACCAATCACCTGCAGACAACCAACGTTACGAACCATAAGGAGAGACGTTATGACTATTCACACTAAACAATATCGAGACAATCATTGCGTTGATTCAAGCCGCAATCTCTCTGAGGAAGAACGTATGTCTGTACAAAGCACTTGGAACATGAAGAAGTCACTAGCCGTTATTTTAGCTGCAGCGCCATTAGTATTAGCCGGCTGTGGAGGCGGCGGCGGTGGGGGCGGAAGTACATCTACGGCATCACCATCTACACCCTCGACACCTGCAACTCCGTCGAATCCGGTAACAGCAACGACTCCGGTAACAGCAACACCATCGCCGTCTCCCGTGACAGGTGCGGTAGCAGCGCAAAGCTATACGATGAGTGATTTAGTGGTACCTGACGGCTTTGACTACAACTCTGTTGAACAGTTTGATCTCAACATTGACATCAGCAGCATGTCGACAGACCGTTCTTTTGTGACCGTTTATAGCCGCTTTAGTACAAGAGATGACTCAACCTTGAAGCCGGATTACTCCAGCAAGGTCATTGCGGGCCCACTAGATAACGGTGTGTTCGCCTCCAACTTTGCAGCACCAGTAAACCATGACGCACTCTTGATAGAGATTTGGTTTTACGATGGTCAACCTCCATTACAACAAGTGGTTTCTAGCGGCGACTCTCAGATTGTCTGGCAGTAAATTGTTTAACAGCAGGTAACTTGTCGTTAGCGAGATCTCTGACGAAACAGAGTCAAAATGGATTGTTTGTAAGTAGGAAGTGAGCAGAAATGCTCACTTTTTTATTTTCGTCGAAGAGCAGTTAATTCAGCTTTCTTAGCGAGTAGCATTCACTTTACCACCAACCTCACTTATATTTTCAACATAACCTTCAAAGACTTACTCTCATGAAACAGTTAAAAATAGGTCTATTTATCTTAATGTGTGGCGTAGGCGTGTTAGTTGCCCTTGCCTATTTCCCGCTAACATCAGAGACGGGGCAACGTATTCAAGCCAAAGTAATTTCGAACACGCTTACTCAATCCTTAGATGGGCACAGGCGTTATCTGACGGTTCAGACAAAAGATAATGACGTATTTCGGCTCTCTATTGCTCCTACCACAGACTGCCCTATTGATTCTGTGGTCGCGCTTGATACATTAAACAATCAAATAACCGGACAAAGCAGTTATCAGTTCATCCACTGTCGAGCTGCACAGTAGCCATCGATGCAACAACGGTATTCGTAAAGCAACTGTATTCGCAAAAGCAACAGTAATCGCTCTACCACTGTATTCGCTAAAACAGTAAGAATCGCTAAAACAACAAGAATGGATATAACAATAATGAATCAGCCACTCATCTCACCACAACAACTTCAACAACGTTTGCTAGCAGAAGACAATATCATCATCCTCGACGCCAGCATCGAGTTTCAAATTCCAAGCGAGTCAGAAAAGATCAAAGGACAAATGATTCCTGGTGCTATTCGTTTTGACTACGACAAAGACTTTTGTAACAAGCACACTCTGCTTCCTCACATGTTTCCGAGCGAAAAACACTTCAACACTCGCGCAAAAGAAATTGGCATCAATCAAGACAGTACGATTGTGGTTTACGATAACTCCGGAACCTTCGCTTCTCCTCGTGCGTGGTGGATGTTTATGGCAATGGGACACAACGACGTATTCATCTTAGATGGCGGTTTGCCAGCTTGGATCGAAGCCGGTTACGCGACCGAGACTGACTATCGCACCGAAGTAAAAGCGGGCAATTTTGAAGGCCATATTCAAGACAACTACTTTGTCAGTGCTCAGCAGATTGAAGGTTACTCAACTGACAAGAGCGCAAACATTGTAGATGCTCGTTCTCAAGCTCGTTTCGATTCAGAAGTTCCTGAACCACGTGAAGGCTTGCGTAGTGGCCATATACCGAATTCTATTTGCCTACCATTTGCCCAAGTACTCAAAAACGGCAAGTTAAAGTCCCAAGAAGAGCTTATTGATATCTTTTCAACGCTAGAATTAACGCCTTCTCAACCTATGTTCTTTAGCTGTGGCTCTGGCGTAACAGCTTGCATCATATTATTAGCCGCTAAACTCGCTGGCTATAACGGTGAAATGGGTGTTTACGATGGTTCATGGACGGAATGGGGTGCTAACGACAAACTCCCTATCGCCGTGACTAAAAAGTAATTCAACTTCGCTTAATGCAACTATTAGAATATACTGCGCATGCATAAAGAGCTTACTGATAATGATGGCTCCACGTCTCATGAAGTAAGCCTCTATGTCGCAGTTAACGCTATGTTCATTTGAGACCAAGACTCGATTCACGCCGTTTGATTTGTAACCCACATCAACTTGCTAACCATAATTCGTGATTAATCATAAACTAATCGTTATCGACGTTATGAATACTAATTTTTCACTCAAGAATCTCTGCTCGTAGTCGTTACACTATTTAATCATTAATACTTTCATCATTGATGTTTGTATTTTTCGTTGCATGAATCGCGCTGACAACCCAATAGTTTGTCACTTGCAGTCTGTTAAAAGTAGTAACCAACAAAGGCACCTCATGGCTCTATTTAAGCAAAATATCTGGTCGCTGTACGCGTTTGTCGTACTACTGACCCTGATACTTTTCGCCGCGTTGGGAATAACAAACTGGAAAGCAAACAGAGACGACTTCATAGAGCAGCAACACATTCAGGTTGAGCTTTTTTCTAGCTCCGTCAACTCGCTGCTGACCAGTCAAGAAGCCTTGTTAGAAGTGGTTGGCCATCAACTGGCTCAACAGTCTGATTTCACACGTACTGCATCTATCCAGATTAGGCCAATATTAGACAAGCTACTTGAGACCCACCCTGCGATAGCAGCGTTTGGCTTGTTGAACACCGACGGTGATTACCTCTCGATTAGCTCAAATCTCGAACTTGCGAATCAAAGGAACTTGCTGCAATACGCGCCAACCAGAGGCTCCTTCCTAGATGCCCTATCAAGCAGTAGCATGGTGCTTGGCCGTACCTATTTTCAAGATTCGTTGAATAGCTTAGTCATCCCGCTGAGAAAATCCATTTCAATCGATGGCAAGAAAACCGATGCAGTAATGACCGCAGGGCTACGATTAGACGCAACGATCGTATTTGAAAATAATGCTCACGCCGGAAGTTTCAATACACTAAGCCTGATCAGAAAAGACAGCTATCGCCAGTTTTATTCAAGTGATATTGAATCTGAGAGTGCCTATTCCTCTCCAGTCGGCAAAGATGTCATACAGCGTATTGCAAGTATCTTTACCGACCACTTCGGAATTAGCGTACAAGAAGCGATGAATGGGCAAGAAACCTATTCTTTTGTCGTCGACGATGAAGAGTACCACTCTTTGATGAGCGCGAAATACATCCCAAACTACAAATTATGGGTGGTAGGACGTACGGATCTAACTCACGTCGATAGTATATTCATACAAGAGTTCAGCATTCTTTTCGTTGCCTTTATTTTTCTTCAGTTTGGTTTCTACTTTTTGGTTAAGTCGATTGCCAAGAATGAACAACGGACTCGTAGCCAACTCATTTATCAGGCGAACCATGACCCTTTAACCTCTCTGCCAAACCGTTTGTACATGCGTAGAAACATTGGTAAATGGATTGACGATGAGTCAGAGCCGTTTTCGCTGTTGTTTATCGATATCGATAACTTTAAATGCGTCAATGACACCCACGGGCATGACTTTGGAGATAAGGTTCTCAAACAGATCGCTTTGCGTTTGATGAGGTTCCGATCTCGCCTCAGCCTATTGGTACGTGAATCCAGTGATGAGTTTTTGTTCTTGACGCCCTTGTCGAATGAAGCTGAAATTAAACGACTCGCCAAGCGCATTATTGAAGTGCTTTCTCAACCTTATGAAGTTGAAAGCGCTCAGTTTTTGTTAGGTTGCAGCATCGGCGTAGCGCGTTTCCCAGAACACGGAAAAGATCTGGATAGCCTGTTACGTTCTGCCGATATTTCAATGTACAAAGCGAAACAGCAGCAAAACTCGTACAGTATTTTCACAACGGAAATGCAAGATGCTCATCTCTACAAAATGAAAGTAGAACAAAGGCTACGCATCGCTATCGAGAAACAAACGCTGTTCATGGTTTTCCAACCGCTGGTTCGTGCAAATGAAAGTATTCATGGTGTAGAAGCACTCGTGCGCTGGATTGATGAGGAATTGGGTTTTGTTCCGCCAGATGTCTTTATACCGATAGCAGAGAACACGGGTTTAATGCAAAAACTGGGGACTTTTATTATTGAGTCCAGCATTATGCAGATCGCCCACTTGCACCGAACAACAGAACAAAAAATCGGGCTGTCGATCAACATATCAGTGCGTCAGTTTTCTCATCAATCCTTCTCTGAGCACTTGTTCGCGACACTAGAAAAGTATCAACTCTCTCCTAGCTGTTTAACGCTAGAAATTACCGAGAGCTTGTTCATTGAAGATGTGACTTTGGTGAAACCGACTTTTGAAGCCCTCAAAGAGAAGAATATAAAGATCTCTTTAGATGATTTCGGGACAGGTTATTCATCACTAAGTATGTTGAAAGCACTGCCTATCGATGAACTTAAAATCGATAAGAGCTTTATTGAGAACATTGCTGTCGATCAGCAGTCACTCACCATGGTGCAAAACATCATCGCAATCGGTAAGAACTTCGGCATGGTGGTATTAGCAGAAGGCGTAGAATCAAACGAACACTTCGCAATTCTAAAGGCATGTGGATGTGACTTAATGCAAGGCTATTACTTCTCTCGCCCTATTCCTTATGATGAGCTGGCTACTCACCTAAACAAGAAAGTGACCGAGCACGCGGAATGTTCTGTTTAAGAACGTGAGTTAAATAGACGAGCTAAATAAGGTAGGCGGCTAAACACCTACCTTATTTTCTAGGTATTTTCTGTTCAGTTATTTATTCATTTCACTATGCATAACATCGATCAACTGCCCGGAAGGATCTCCTGATAATTCCCAAGTAAAAATGCCGCCTAGGTCTGATTTCTTCGCCCATTCTGCCTTTGCTTTAATAGAACGCTGATCTTCAAAAGATATGAATACTTTTTTATCTGGGTTCCACAAATAAGGTGCTTGAGCTTGCTCATCATACTTATACTCATAACCTTGTTTACTGCTGTAGTTATTCATAAGATCCCAAAACATGAAGTAACCGTTTTCACCGGTACCAAACTGCGCCCCTTGTTCAGAAACTAGGTCACCTTTAGGCAGCTCTCCAGCAAAGTCTTTTGTCCCTTGCCAGCCTCGACCATAAAAAGCCGCCCCGATCACGAGCTTCTCGCTAGGAATACCTTGCTCTATCATCTGATTAATGAAGACATCAGCTCCCATTCCCCACCAACTGCGCTCTGTGGCATGTAAGTTTGTTGTGTGACCTGTTTGAGTTCCCCAGCCTCCGAGGAAGTCATACGTCATCGCAAACATGTTCGTCAAATATGGGCTAGCTGCGTTCCAATCAATTTGGGCAGCCTTAGCGCCAACACCGACAGCCGTTGAAAGCTCATAATCTCTTTGAGTCGTCTTTGATAGAGCGTCCAAATCACTTCTGATTGTTTTTACTAAAAGAGTAAAAGCTTCACGCTCTAGCGCTTTTTGCTCATCCGTTAGTTTCGTCTCTGGGTTCCAAGGCGAAGTGGTTAAGCCGCCGCCTCCTGGGTATTCCCAATCAAGATCAATACCATCAAAGAAGTCGTATTTTTGGATCAATTCAACAGCAGTTTTTGAAAAGTGCGCAATGGCTTGAGGATCTTTCGCCATCGCATGGAAAGGTTCAGACATTGTCCACCCTCCAAATGAGGGCAAAATTTTGATATTTTGATTGTCGGCCTTCAGTTGAGCTAACTGGGCAAAGTGACCTTTATAGGCGACATCAACACCCACGTCTCCGAAATCGACTTCTAACGCAGCTTCTTTATCCACAATAATCGCGGTATATGGTTGTTTGTCTGCACATTGCTGCTGAATTTGTTTTTGGACGGGCTCACCAGCACCGCTATGAGGACCACACATGCTCAAGAAGGCGTAAATAATATGTGAGAGCTTGTCTGCAGGTATGTCGTCAACGGTATAAGGGTTGTCTTTATTCAGATATTGCCAATCCGCAAATACCCTGCGACGACTTTATCATCGGCATGTGCCTCAGGTGTGAGCATACAAGCCGTGGTGATTAAGCTAAGCGCAATGACGGAATTAGATTTAAAGATAGAACTTGATTGGTCACTGTTGCTAGAAATAGCGCGTGTGATAAATGACAGTTTCATAATTATCTCCTTTAGTGTGGCTTAACATTAAAGAGTGATAATTCTTTCAACCGCTGAACAAATTCACTATTCGAGTCATGTCTAATAGTTATCCCCCTTATTGCACTGGTTTCATCAGGAGAATTTCTATGATTACTCAAATAGTGAATTCAACGAAGCTTAAGTATCTTACGATTCACTGCTGTTTGGTTTATTCACGCTAAGTTGTTCGTCCAAGTTAAGTACCGTCAAAGCATTACTTACGCTGGTCGCTATCACATCGACCACACCGGTTCTTAGTGCGCCTAATAGAGCTAATGGCTTACTGTTCTCCGCTGCAATGGCAATGACTTCCGCTATTGGGCGAAATTCTTCCAAGGCCAAACCAATCACACGGTCACTCATTACTGTGTTTGCTGTTTTACCGTGAACATCGAAAAAGTCATAACCCGCAAAGTCACCGACGACACCTTGTAATAAACGAGATTGAACGACCTCACCTGCGGTAAACCAGCCTAAGTCGACCATATAGCTGTTTTCGCTCATATCACCGATACCGACCAAAGCGACATCGGCTTTTCGAGCGAGATCGAGGGTCTGCTTAACGGTGCTGTTTTCCATGAATGCGGTTTTTTGCGCTTTATTCTCGGCATAAGCGGGCGCGTATAAGGTTTCAGAAGATCCACCGTACTTTTTGGCTAACTGCCTGCATATATGGTCGGCATTAAACATACCGCCTCTTGGGTGAATACCGCCGATACCACACACGAATTTGCAGTCTCGTGGCGTAATGACGCCAGTGTGATGAGCAACAGACGATACGTTTCGCCCTTGTCCTACTGTCACTACCATGCCGTTTTTCAGTGTACTGGTAAGGTAGTTAGACACTAAACCAGCAACCTGTAATCGCTGCTTCTCTTCATTTGGTTGGTCTAGTGCCACAAGCGCACGCTTTACACCAAATCGTTCGATCAAACGTTGCTCGATCTTCGCACTAAAGACGGGGTGATATTTCACGGTGATCTCAACAATGCCCTCATCTCGGGCTTGCTTGAGCATTCGACCAACCTTTGCACGGGAGATAGAGTACTTTTTAGATATCTCTTCTTGCGTGGCACCATCTTGATAATAAGCAACCGCTACTTCAGTGAGGAGATCAGTGTTTTCTTCGGAAACATCTTGGATATTCTTACTCATATACCACTTAACCAATATTTAACAATTATTTTACCTGCTTGAAGAACAAATGTTCGATGCTTAAGCAAGTGATACACAAGTTTACACCCCGAACATATGTAACAGCAAGGTACATTTGCTCATAGTCATAACCATGGTTTTGTTGTTGATTAATTCACCTCACTTTGCTCGTTAAACGTTTGCTTGCATAGCCCATGATTACTAGAGCGAAATATATTTGACTGAAGTCACCATACAGTACTATTTACCGTTGACTTTGGGGCTAGATCGGATAAATATGGCTACATCATTTACTCATCGAGCGATCAAATGTTCTGTGCAAATGTTCGTTCGGAGAAAAATTTAAATTAATGTAAGTTTGGCTCACTGGTACAACCATTGAGAACTTCATTAGTTAGCTTGCAAATGCCCACACCTCTCCCATTAATGAGGTGTTATGCGATACATAGGATGATCAAAATGAGCAATAAATTAGAGCAACTTCGTAAACTAACAACTGTTGTAGCTGACACTGGCGATATCGAAGCTATCAGCAAGTACACTCCTGAAGATGCAACAACTAACCCATCTCTAATTCTTAAAGCTGCTCAAATTGCTGAGTACGCTCCTCTAATCGATGCTTCTATCGAATACGCAAAAGCGCAAAGCGGTGATAAAGCACAGCAAGTTCAAGATACTTGCGACATGCTTAACGTGAACATCGGTAAAGAAATCCTAAAAGTTGTACCTGGCCGTATCTCTACTGAAGTCGATGCTCGTCTTTCTTACGACATGGAAGGCAGCGTTGCTAAAGCTCGTCAACTTATCAAAATGTACAACGACGCTGGTATCACTAACGACCGCATCCTTATCAAACTGGCTTCTACTTGGGAAGGCATCCGTGCTGCTGAAATCCTAGAGAAAGAAGGCATCAACTGTAACCTAACGCTTCTATTCTCTTTCGCTCAAGCTCGTGCTTGTGCTGAAGCTGGCGTATTCCTAATCTCTCCTTTCGTTGGTCGCATCATGGACTGGTACAAAGCGAAAGAAGGTCGTGATTTCGAAGCTTCAGAAGATCCAGGCGTAATCTCTGTTTCAGATATCTACAACTACTACAAAGACCACGGCTACAAAACTGTTGTTATGGGCGCAAGCTTCCGTAACATCGGCGAGATCCTTGAGCTTGCTGGTTGTGACCGTCTAACTATCGCTCCTCAACTTCTAGCAGACCTAGAAGCAGCAGAAGGCGAAGTAGTAGAGAAGCTTATCGACTCTAACGGTACTAAAGAGCGTCCAGCAGCGATGACTCACGCTGAGTTCCTATGGGACCACAACCAAGATGCAATGGCTGTTGAGAAACTGGCTGAAGGCATCCGCAACTTCGCCGTTGACCAAGGCAAACTAGAAGACATGATCGCAGCTAAGCTGTAATCACTCTTACCAAATTCAAATAGGGGAACGTTCAGTTCCCCTACTTTTATCAATTTTGTTTTTCTTAATTTTTATTCGGAAGTTCTTATGAATCGCAAACATCTAGCTAACGCTATTCGTGCTCTAAGCATGGACGGCGTACAACAAGCAAACTCTGGTCACCCAGGCGCACCTATGGGTATGGCAGACATCGCTGAAGTACTTTGGCGCTCTCACCTAAACCATAACCCAGCAAACCCAGAGTGGGCTGACCGCGACCGTTTTATCCTGTCTAACGGCCACGGCTCAATGCTGATTTACTCTCTGCTTCACCTAGCAGGTTACGAGCTTTCAATTGAAGATCTTAAAAACTTCCGTCAACTGCATTCTAAGACTCCAGGTCACCCAGAGTACGGCTACGCACCAGGCATCGAAACAACGACTGGTCCTCTAGGTCAAGGCATCACTAACGCTGTTGGTATGGCAATGGCTGAGAAAGCGCTTGCAGCACAGTTCAACAAAGAAGGCCACGACATCGTAGACCACTACACTTATGCATTCATGGGTGATGGCTGTCTGATGGAAGGTATTTCTCACGAAGCATGTTCTCTAGCAGGTACGCTTGGTCTTGGTAAGCTGGTTGCTTTCTGGGATGACAACGGTATCTCTATCGATGGCGAAGTTGAAGGTTGGTTCTCTGACGATACACCTAAGCGTTTCGAAGCTTACGGCTGGCACGTAATCCCAGCGGTAGATGGTCACGATTCTGACGCTATCAACGCAGCGATTGAAGCGGCTAAAGCAGACCCTCGCCCTACTCTAATCTGTACTAAAACAGTGATTGGCTTTGGTTCTCCAAACAAAGCAGGTACGCACGACTGTCACGGTGCTCCACTAGGCGCTGAAGAAATTGCAGCAACACGTAAAGAATTAGGTTGGGAGCACGGTCCTTTTGAAATTCCGTCGGAAGTTTACTCAGAGTGGGATGCGAAAGAAGCAGGCGCAGCTAAGGAAGCAGCGTGGAACGAGAAACTTGCAGCTTATGAAGCAGCATACCCTGAGCTGGCAGCTGAATTCAAACGCCGCGTAAACGGTGACCTACCAGCTGAGTGGGAAGAGAAAGCATCGGCAATCATCGCTGATCTTCAAGCTAACCCAGCAAACATCGCATCACGTAAAGCATCTCAAAATGCTCTAGAAGCGTTCGGTGCTATGCTACCAGAATTCATGGGCGGCTCTGCTGACCTTGCGCCTTCTAACCTAACTATGTGGTCTGGTTCTAAGTCTCTTGAAGCGAACGACTTCTCTGGTAACTACATCCATTACGGTGTACGTGAATTCGGTATGACGGCTATCATGAACGGTATCGCTCTACACGGTGGTTTCGTACCATACGGCGCAACGTTCCTAATGTTCATGGAATACGCGCGTAACGCTATGCGTATGGCTGCTCTGATGAAAACTCAGAACATCCAAGTTTACACGCATGACTCTATCGGTCTTGGCGAAGATGGTCCAACTCACCAACCAGTTGAGCAAATCGCTTCTCTACGTCTAACTCCAAACATGAGCACATGGCGCCCATGTGACCAAGTTGAGTCTGCTGTTGCTTGGAAACTAGCAATCGAGCGTAAAGATGGTCCTTCTGCACTTATCTTCTCTCGTCAAAACCTTGCACAACAAGATCGTGACGCTGAGCAAGTAGCAAACATCGCTAAGGGTGGTTACATCCTGAAAGATTGTGAAGGCAAGCCAGAGCTTATCCTTATCGCAACGGGTTCTGAAGTTGAGCTAGCGGTTAACGCTGCTGCTGAGCTAACGGCTGAAGGTAAGAAAGTACGCGTAGTTTCTATGCCTGCTACTGATGCGTTCGACAAACAAGACGCGCAGTACCGTGAGTCTGTACTTCCATCTGACGTAACGGCACGTATCGCTGTAGAAGCTGGCATCGCTGACTTCTGGTACAAGTACGTTGGTTTCGGTGGCAAGATCATCGGTATGACAACGTTCGGCGAGTCTGCACCTGCAGGTGAGCTATTCAAGATGTTCGGTTTCACTACTGAAAACGTAGTAAACACAGCGAAAGAGCTTCTAGCTTAATCTTGAATACATTGTCTCGCCCTTCAATGGGTTGATGCATACAGAAAGCCCCGCATGAAAATACGGGGCTTTTTTTGTCTTTTCTCTCATTCGGATTAAATCTAACGGCTATTTTTCTTCGAAACGCTTTGCCAGTTGGTAGAACTCATTGACTCGTTCTTTTAGCTCTGTGGAGTGGTCTTTCACAGAATGCGTTGCCACTAAGTTTTGTTCTGCGGTCGAGGCGATAGACTGCATATGCAGATTGACTTCACTCGACAGCTCACGTTGCTTATGAGCAGAACTTTCAACAGACTGCATGAGTTCATTCATGGATTGCATTAGGTTTTCGACTTCCGACAAGCGCTCTGCACTCACCTTCGCAACATCACCACATGCGTCCGTTTGCTTACGGTTCGCCAGAATATCTTTTTGCCACCCTTCAATCGTCGTTAGCATGGTATCGATGCTCTCTTTGATCTGAACCGTAGCCTTTGAGGTTCGACCCGACAATGCACGGACTTCGTCGGCAACAACTGCAAAGCCTCGTCCTTGCTCGCCCGCTCTCGCCGCTTCAATCGCAGCGTTCAGGGCCAACAAGTTGGTTTGTTCGGCGATTCCACCAATCTCTTCCATTATCTTGCTTACGCTCTGCGCTTGATCGCTCAGTTGGTAAGTCGTTTGAGTCGCCTTTTCAGCCTGAGAAGCTAGGCTCTCTAAGTTTTGATGAGTTTGATTAATGCTTTCTTTAGCGCCAGCACAGGTTTGCAAAGTCACATCAACAATCTGGTGCGCTTCTTCTGTGCGAGAAGAGACCTCATTGGCGGTGACTTCAACCTCTTCAGTCGCCTCTCGTACTTGAAGAATGTCTTTTGTTTGTTGATCTAAGGCTTCTGATACTTCAAATGACGTCGCATTTAGGTTGTCAGCCAAATCTTGTAACGGCTTGGCTGAGTCTGTCATGCGACCTAATACGGTGTGGATTCTTGCAGACAATAGTTTTAAGTGAAAATCGGCAATAGAGAACTGACTATTACCTGAATAAACAAGACGACTAACACTATCGAATTTAGATTGCAGCTTTTTCAACTGCAGTGGAGTATCAATCAGCTCTTGTCGGAAAAGCAGTGCTAATGCTGAAACAGGAAGTAGGCTCAACAACCATTGTGATACTTGCCCTACTTCAATGAGATTTGAAATTAACGGCGCAGCCAAAGAGCCTAGCAACACGGCGTAACGAACACTGTCACTGATCTTTAATGACCATTGGCGACCCGACTTTTCAGCCTTCAAGAGGCCTTGGTAAGCCTTATCTGCAACTTGTATCCATTCATTCTTTGGCTTAACACGAACAGATTGGTAGCCACTCACCTTACCATTGTCGTAAATTGGAGTTACATAAGCATCGACCCAGTAAAACCCACCAGATTTGGTTTTGTTTTTTACGATGCCACGCCAAGCTTTACCTTGCTTTAGGTTAACCCACATATCAGCAAAAGCGGCTTTCGGCATATCGTTATGCCTGACGATATTGTGGTGTTGCCCTAGCAATTCTTGTTGGCTGTATTCCGCTATGCGACAAAAAGCATCATTACTGTACGTAATCACGCCTTTTAAATCAGTGGTAGAGACAAGTTGTTCGTTTTCGCTGAGGAGCGTTTCACGAGATTGAGTAGATGAGCTGACAGTCATTATATTAACTTAGGTTAATTATTATTTTAGGCGAGGAATATATACAATTATTAAAGTTATGACAAAATGTGAACGTCACATTTTGTGTAAATGCCTGCTATTTATACAAATATGAGCTAAGTACCTCACAAAGCTAATAACTTCACTATCTTCTCATGCCAACAGTCACGACTCATCTAAGTTTACGGCAGTGGTAAATTTCACGGTTCTCATTGAGACAGAGGTATGGAATTTACGAATATTCAGATCTTTGCGTAGTACTCGCTCCACAAAGTCTTCGTAGGCTTGAATGTCTTTGACCGTCACAATCAGCATGAAATCAAAGCTGCCTGATATCTGATAGCACTGCGTGACCTCTTCTGCCTTTGAAATAGAATGGCGAAAGATTTGGTAAATATCCCCTCGATCACGCTCCATTTCCACGGACACAACCAAAGTCATCTTACTGCCGGTCAGTTCTGGATTAATGATGGACACACCACCGACAATCACGCCCTCTTCTCTCAGCCGTTTCACTCGCTTTAAGCAAGCAGGCGGTGACAACCCGACCAGCTCTGCTATTGTTAAATTTCACGTCATTTAAACACTGAAAGTTACTCTCAATACCCTAATTATTGATATTTTGAGTAAAAATAATTTGAGCATGGGTATTTACTAATGACTCAGTTATTACATGCGTATTTTAAAACACCGAGAATAAAAAATCATCTTATTAGTTAGAACCCAACGCCTTGTATAAAGCGCCCTCCAGAATAATAACCACGACCTAATCAATGTTATTAAACATCCAAACTATCAACTATTCATTCAACAAAACCCATTAAATAACTGACAATAGAATAAATAACACTCCTTATTTTATATTAACTCTAAATGTTGAAACCGGAACGAATAATTAATTGTAATAATTATCCATTTGATTGGTAAAATTTATAAATATATTTTGTTACATAATCAAAACTGATGGCTTGATATAATAATGTCACACAAAACAATGGCTTTAATGGGTCTAATTTTTTCCTCACTGTCACAGGCTTCCACTATTGAGAACGACGAACTATTACTGAAGTCATTGATTAAACGAGGTGTTATCTGTTCAGGCTTAACCTATGAGGAAAATCAAGAAGCTTTGCGTATCTATCTCAACGCTAAAAAAGTGAAGAGCACTCCGTTTGATTCAAAAAATAGAAAAGAGACAACCAATACAAAAGAGATAGAAAGTAAAAAACATACAACAAACACACGTCAGTTAAATAAGGCACCACAAGAGTGTATTAGGCCAAACTCGGACAACAGATCTGAATAAGGCAAGTTGATACTGATATCGACATGGAAATACAAAAAGGAAATATAATGAAAATGATGAGAAAAACATTGTTGGCTTCAGCAATGCTTACTCTATTTAGCGTCAGTGGTTATGCAAAAACACCTATTGATTTAGGCGTAGTTAATGAAGACAAACTCATTGAAATGCTAGTTAGACAAGGCTTAGTCGACCAAGATGCAACCGATGCGGCAAAGCGCGATGCGCTTGACCGTTACTTGAAAAATAAAATCAATTCCGGTTTCAAAGGCGATGCTCAATTCGGAAAAAAAGCACTTGAGCAACGCGCAAAAATACTCAAAGCCATAGAAAAAGGGTCTGGCGTTAAAAAAGCGAGTGTCTTTGCTTTAGAAGTCGGCACCAAGCGCACCGATAAAGTACTCGCTCTATTGGTCGATTTCCCTGATTTGAACTGGGATGACAACAAGTTGACCGAAGAGCACACGCAGATGCTCTACGAGAGCTACAACCCTGAACATTATCAAGAGTTGTTGTTTTCAAATTCTGGCTACACAGGGCCAAATGGCGAAAACCTAATCTCGATGCGCCAATATTACCAAAGCGAATCAGGCGACAGTTACAGCGTTTCAGGTCAAGCGGCAGGTTGGTATCGCGCCTCTAAGCCTGCGTCATTCTATGGTGGCAACTCCCCTACCACCGACAACGACCTAAACGCCCAAGAACTGGTTCGTGAAGCGCTGAATCAACTGGCTCAAGATCCGAGTATCAACCTTGCCGATTACGACATCGAAGATCGTTACGATTACGACGGTGACGGAAATTTCCGCGAACCCGATGGTGTGATTGACCACCTGATGGTGTTTCATGCATCGGTAGGCGAAGAAGCCGGTGGTGGCGTGTTAGGCCCTGATGCGATTTGGTCTCACCGATTCAACCTTGGTCGCACTCATGTACTGGAAGGTACTTCTAGCTCGCTTCCAGATCGATTTGGTGGCCAATACGCGGCGTTCGATTACACCATTCAACCGATTGATGCGGCTGCAGGTGTTTGTGCCCACGAATATGGCCATGATTTAGGCTTACCAGACGAGTATGACACGCAATACACAGGCAAAGGCGAACCGGTTTCTTACTGGTCAATCATGTCTTCGGGCAGTTGGGCTGGTCAAATTGGTGGTACACAACCAACGGCATTCAGCTCTTGGGCAAAACACTTCCTACAGAAATCGATTGGCGGACGTTGGGTTAACGATGATCAGCTCTCGATTGATGACCTAGAAGACAATCCACAAGTGTATACGCTGTTCCAAACAACGGATAACAGTCGTCCTAACATGATCAAAGTGGATCTTCCTGAAAAGCAGATTGAAAGTCTGAAACCCTTTGAGGGCGAGTATTCATTCCACTCTCAAAAAGGCGATGATCTGAAAAACAGTATGACTCGCAAGTTGATGATCCCAGCGGGTGATTCTGCACTGCTGTCTTTCAAAACTTGGTATGAGATTGAAAAAGACTACGACTTTGCGCGCGTGCTAATCAACGGACAAGCCATTGCAGGAAACATTACCTCAATGGACGATCCATACAACACGGACCTCGTTCCTGCTATTGGCGGCGAATCTGGCGGATGGGTCGACGCTGAGTTCGACGTTTCACAATGGGCAGGCCAAGAAGTGGAACTGTCTTTTGAATACATCACCGATGGCGGCTTAGCAATGGAAGGCTTCTATTTAGATAACCTTGCTGTTGTTGTCGATGGTGAAGTGACCTCAATAGACGATGGTGAAAGCAACTCCACCTTCGCCCTTAATGGTTACAAGCTGAGTAATGGATTCCATCAAGCGCAGCACTACTATCTATTGCAATGGCGCAGCCACATGGATGTTGATGAAGGCCTAGCGAACATCAAACGCATGGGACAACTGATGTCATTCGACCCTGGCTTGATCATTTGGTACGTCGACGAATCACTAACCGACAACTGGGTAGGTAAACACCCTGGTGAAGGTTGGTTAGGCGTGGTCGATGCAGACCAAAATGCCATGGTGTGGGCAAACTCTGGTGAAGCGGCTCAAACACGCTACCAAGTTCGAGACGCAGCGTTTTCACTCAAAGATCATACTCCAATGCGTCTTGTAAACAGCGACAACGATGTACTCGAAGATACCAGTTTGGTTGGCAATGCTAGCTTCTCGGATGACCAAGATTACACATCGCCTCAAGCACCAGATTCAGGACGCATCCTGACGGAGTTTGGTTTAGCGGTCGATATTGTGAATCAGAGTGATAACAACGAATACGGTGTGGTTCGCTTATCTAAAGTAAGCCAACACAACATCGTTCCTACTGCGAACTTCGAGCTTAATGTGACTGGTCTGACTGTTTCTGCAAACAACTTCAGCTCAGACCAAGACGGTGAGATCACCCATTACCTGTGGGACTTTGGGAACGGCACAACAAGTAACGAAGTGGCACCAACTTGGTCTTATGAACAGGCCGGTGAATACACGGTGAACTTGACTGTTGTCGACGACAAAGGCGCTACCGCTTCATTTAGCTCCGTAGTGAGTGTTGAATCTCCAAACGCCCTTCCAGAAGCGAGCGCGAAGTACATTCACTTGGGCCGCTGGGTAACCATGTGGTCTACAAGTTCAGACAGCGATGGTCGTATTGTTGATACCGAGTGGACACTTCCAAACGGAAAGGTGAAACGAGGTCGCACATTCACGTCAATCTTCCCTTCATACGGAAAGCACGAGGTGACACTGAAGATAATCGATGACCAAGGTGGGATTACCACTAAGACAATTTTGGTCGACCTGTAAATCATCGCTGGCTCTGTCATGCGTATTTACAACACAAGCTTAAGTACTGTTGTCACAGGATATAAGCCAAGACAGCAGTTTTAAGAAAACGTTATTATTTAAGCCATAAGAAAAAGTCCTACCTTATTGGTAGGGCTTTTTATTGGTCGCAGTTTGAGATACTAGGGTTTTAATCACAGTAACGAAGTTACTGAACCACCATTAGATGATCCATTACACAGGCTGCTTTTGAATACGCGATTTACGAGCACTGAATGCGAACAGCAAGATAACAGCTAACACGAATGGTAATACGTAGATATTGAGGTTCTGCCACCCTGCTGTCGATTCTAGCCAGCCAGAGAGCATCGCTGTAATCGTCACACAGCCAAAGACAATAAATTCATTAAACGCTTGTGCCTTAGCTTTATTCTGCGATTGGTAGGACTGACTAAACAAACCTGTTGCCGCGATAAACATAAAGTTCCAACCGACACCAAGCACAACTAGAGCCGCTCTGAAGTGCCAGATAGATTCGCCATGAATGTTAATCGCGATACAGACGACGAACAGAACCCCGCCTGCCAAGATCATCATTCTTGAGCCAAACTTCTCGATAAGTGAACCAGTAAAGAATGCAGGAACAAACATCCCCAATACGTGCCACTCAATGACGCCCGCTGCTTTGGTAAAGTCAAAGCCACAACCAATCATTGCCAATGGCGTTGCTGTCATCAGGATATTCATCACCGCATAAGCGACCATGGCAGCAAACACTGCGCCAATAAAGTTAGGCGCTTTTACTATCACACTGAGAGGATCGGATTTAGGTGCCTGACTATTAAAAGAGACTTTTGGAAACTGAATTGTTTGTAAGATGAGTAACGCAAGAATGTTCAATCCAATCAAAGAAGCAAAAGCACCAATGTACAAGCCATCTTGCGACCACTGTTGCGACATAATCGCCAAATTTGGTCCTAATACCGCGGCTAAAACGCCACCAGCCATCGAGATAGAGATCGCTCGGTGACGGGCATTTTCATCACACACCTCGATTGCAGCAAAACGATAAAGCGTGCCAAAACCTATGCCTATCCCAAGTAAGAACGTAGCGAAACAAAACAGATAGAAATTTTGCTGAGACAGTGCGTAGGTGGCAAGACTAGCTCCTGTAATGCCAACCACATTACCAATGCTAAATCCTCTCTTTCTCCCTAACTTGCCTGAAATTAAAGATGCTGGAATAGTGGCTGCCATTAGACCCAAAAACTGCAGTGCAACCGGCAAGGTGATCATGCTGACACTGGGTGCAATCTGCTTACCGATCAAACCAATCACAGAGATCAGTAATATGTT
The DNA here is from genome assembly GCF_041467595.1 of Vibrio sp. 10N.247.311.13. Taxonomy (NCBI): domain Bacteria; kingdom Pseudomonadati; phylum Pseudomonadota; class Gammaproteobacteria; order Vibrionales; family Vibrionaceae; genus Vibrio; species Vibrio sp. 10N.247.311.13. The sequence goes on from NZ_JBFSUX010000016.1 coordinate 20,889, forward strand.
ACCCGTCATCAACAAGGCCTGACACAGTGAAAGCAGCCAAACATTTCTATTCATCTTCGTTCCCAAATATGAGCACAGTTGGTCAATAGACCAAAAATTCAACAAAGTCGCAACACTTTGTTACTCATAGCAACTCTACAAAGCGACCAATAGACCAATATAAAGTGCTACCACCACATGACTTTGATTAGCGTTACTTAAGACGCTAGAGTTGAAATTATCATTACTTAAGATAATAATAATTTTCTGTTATTTATTGGCTTTGTTATTTATAGGCTTTAGTATTTGAAGGTGAGTATGATTAATCCACTTTGGCTCAATACGTTTAAGACTCTGGTTGAAGTTGGCCATTTCACCCAAACGGCAGAAAAGTTGTATATGACACAACCTGGAGTCAGCCAACACATCAAGAAGCTTGAACAAGCTTGTAATTGTGACCTGCTATCTCGAGAAAACAAGAGCTTCGAACTGACCGAACAGGGTCGGATTATGTATCGCTATGCGATCAAACTAGAGAAAGACCAAGAAGATCTTTTTGAGTCTCTGAGTTTTGATAACCCTTATGCTGGGCAATGTCACTTGTCTTGCTCTGGCTCACTCTCTTTGCGTCTGTATCCCAAGCTTCTTGAACTTCAACAGCAACACCAAGAGCTCAGCATTAACTTAGAAGCCGCTCCAAACAAAAAGATATTGAATGACCTAAGCGAAGGCACTACCGATATCGGCATTGTTAGGCATTCCCCGAACGACAGCTACTACCAAAGCCAAGTCATCGGCAAAGAAGCACTGTGTCTTATTGTTCACCACAGCCTTGCTGATTTAGAGATAACGCCGCAAGTATTGAATGACATTGGCCTGATTGCCCACCCAGATTCTGCACATTATCTGTCTTTGTATTTCGACCTTTGCGGAGATAAAGACTTAGCGAACATCAACGTTAATGAGATACCAAGATCTGGCTACATCAATCAGCTTCACCAGATCTTGCTACCCGTATCAAAAGGATTAGGTTTTACCGTGTTACCGGCTGGCGCGGTTGAACACTTCCCAGATAGAGACAAGCTACACGTTGTGCCGCCAAAGGTAGAAGTAGAGGAAACGCTGTATCTGGTTCAAAAACGAAACCGAAAACTGCCGCACCGATACGATACGGTTGTTGAGCTAATCAAACAGAACGTGAGTCGTTAGTTCGGTATAGATAGATTTAAAGCCTTTAGCTAGCTGGTTATTTCGCTATAAGAGCTAAAGGCTTTAATGTTGAAGTGATATTTATAAAAGACAACTACTCAGAAGCGCCAAACCCCTCTTTTGCTCGTTCAAAGTCATAATTATCTAACGCACTTCGAACATCTTTGAGAACAACAGAATGTGGATACTGTGCCAATAACTCAGTCACATATTGAGTTGCATCGTTATCATAAGCATCCAGCAGTGATAGCAACTGAGCATGCTGTTCTGACGTGATGCTCGGTGAATCAGAGGTATCAGCAAGACTCGCATCGGCTTCTTCAGTACTTGTCGTATTGAATCCCCCAACACCAGACACATCAAAGCTGATCTCAACTGCTTTAATCAGTTCGATTAACCCAAGTTCGCCTTGCTTAAGATCTGCTTCATCACACGCCTTGTTATGCGCTTTGCTTTCTAAATCACTGAGTAACTCTGCCAATCGCAATCCACCAATCGAAGCTGCCATGCTTTTTAAGGTATGTAGATTACGCTCTAACGTCTCCCAGTCGCCTTGTACTACGTTATCAAAAGCATCCGACATAATGTCTGGCGATCCTTGGCAGAACCTATCAAGCATTTTGGCTTGCAGCTTCACATCATGATAAGTCAGTTGCTCAAACCTCGACTGAGAGAAAACAGGCGGCTCAATTTGGGGATCGGAGTGCAATTCCGCACTCTCACCAGAATCACCTGTCTGGATCGCATCTGAAGAGGTGTCTGATGGCGCTCGACCTTCAACTAAGACCTCAGGAACAATGTATCGAGTAATCAAAGACATCGCTTTATCAATAACAATAGGCTTATCCAAGAAGTCCGTGATGCCCGACGCCCTCGCTCGTTGTTTCGCATCAGCAAAAACATTGGCTGACATTGCAATAATCGGTACATCTATATCGAATTCACGAATCAAACGGGTAGCTTCAAAGCCGTCCATAATCGGCATTTGAAGATCCATGAAGATTATTTCGTAGTCGTTGTTTTTAGCTAACTCCAGCGCTTCCTTTCCGTTTTCAGCAAGATCGGCATTTAATTTAGAGCGACTGAAAAATGCTAAGGCGAGATCTTGGTTCAGCTCATTGTCTTCAACCAATAGCACTCTTTGCCCTTTGAACTCTATCTGATAATCCAGTTGCAACTCTTGAGCTTTGAAGTCGGCTAACGCATCCGAGCTTGAGCGTGGCAATGTCAGTACAAAGGAGAACTCACTGCCTTGCCCGTAAACACTCTCTACCGTAATTTGACTGCCCATCGCATGAACTAATTTCTGGCTAATGTTGAGCCCAAGCCCTGTACCGCCAAACCGACGTGTCGTTGTGGTATCCGCTTGGCTAAAGGCTTCAAACAGCTTGTGACGGTTCTCATCCGAAATGCCTATCCCGGTATCCATCACACTCACTCTCATGGTTAGGCTGCTGTCGTTCGAGTCAACATGCTCCACCGTTAACGCTACGCTGCCTTTTTCCGTAAACTTAATCGCGTTGCCCACAAGGTTGAGTATGACTTGGAACAACCTCAAGGGATCGCCTTGCAGTGGCGTGTCTAACTCTGGGTCGATGACCATCGACAAATTGAGTTGTTTCTCAGCTGCTTTCGACTCCATTAGTTCAATCACATCTTTAAAGGTCGTTACGGGATCAAACGGGACGTTATCAATAACAAGTTGTCCAGCTTCTATCTTTGAGAAATCAAGGATGTCATTGATGATACCGAGTAACGAATGGCCAGAACGGTGCACTTTCTCAATGTAATTTCGAGCGACAGGATTAGATATTTCGCCAATCGCCAGATAAGACAAGCCAATAATGGCGTTCATTGGGGTTCTTATCTCATGGCTCATATTGGCTAAGAATTCCGATTTAGCTTGGCTCGCCAAATCGGCTCTCTGTTTCTCTTCTTCCAATTGTTCGTTAAGGCGCTTCATTTCTGAAATATCGAATGCCCAAAATAGTGTGGCGACTTCACCATCAATCTCAAAAAGATAGTAACTGACCAAAGCAACAAATCGGGTTCCATCAGACTTTCTGAGTACTAACTCCCTATTTTCAACTTTACCGTTAAGGTCGAGCTCTTCATGCACGCCATCACGAACGCTCAGCGAGTCATGGATAGCGGCAACGTCGATAGAAGACAACGCCTGATCTTCCACGCCAAACAAACGTTTTGCCGTATCGTTCGCGTAACGAACCTCTTCTTCAAATACCACGCTGGCTGCAATTGGAGAGCTATTTAGCATGTTGTAGAGTTGGTTCTGCGCCTTTTCCAGAGCTTCGGTTGCTTCCTTAGCAATACTGATCTGCTTCGCTAATTTACGATTCCAGAAAATAATAAGAAGAAGGATCACCAGAGAGAACACCGAAATGGTGTAAACCAATTGATAATTAACTCTTTCTATCGCTTTTGGCGCCGCCCACTTCGCCGATATCTTTTGATGTTCTTCAGCAGAAATACTCTCAATCGCCTTATTCACAATCGAATAAAGCAAAGGCTCAGATTTGATGACATGTAAGGTGGGTGAAAGGAAAAAATCAAGTCGTCCGACAATTCCAATCTCTCGATGACCAAATGAATCAATGAGGTAATTGAGGACATCAACAGTGTCGACCATGCCGTCTAAGGTTTTATCATCCAATCGGTTGAGCCCATCGGCCGTGGATTCTACCTCTACCCACTCAACGTTCGGGTACTTATCTAAAATCGCGTTAGTATTTGCCGCATTCTTCAATATACCGATTTTCCAACCATCAGCTTCTTCAAGTACCAAGCTACTAACGTCTCTTCTCGATGCAATGGCCAAACGACTTGAAAACAAGCTTTTAGCTGCTTTGACGTTATCTCCTAACGAACGATTCTCTTGAGCTGCTGAGACCAGTTCCACTTCATGATGATCAACCAAGCTTCGGGTCTCAGACCAATTCGCCACGTCAACATGCTGAATACTTAGCCCTGTTTTTTGTTCAATCAGCGTTAGATAATCATCAATCATCCCGATGTATTCACCGGTATTGGATACCGCTTCATAAGGTAACGAATTCGGATCGATACCTATACGTACATCCGGATTATCTTTAATCCACGCCCTCTCTTTTTGGCTTAGATTTAGGATCTCTCCAGTCAAGTTACTCGCTTGATAAACATCCGCAATATAGCGTTTCGCCGCATCTCCGAATGAACTAAATTGTTCGACAGATGGAAAATAAACATAGTTCCGCTCTAACGAATTAACATCAAAGTAGAAAGTCATCGAACCAGAGTTGATACTCCCTCCCTTGGTCCTATAATTCGCCACCTTGGTGACTGATGAAAAGTGAGAGGTATTTTTCTTCTCTCCATATTGATCAACTAGGTTGCCTATGTACCAAGATTTGATCGGGCGACTATTGTTATCCGCTTGTGCGGTGATCACCTGAAAAGAACTGTCCGTGTCGAAAATTTCAAACACTTCCGTCAACTCTTCAAAGCGGTCGTTGACGATAAAATACGCAGATATTTGCGCGATAATATTCGCTTTTTTAAGGACTAGGCTTAAATCACTCTGAACCTGCATCTCGATAATTTGGTTTAAGCCGTCATCCTCCTGTTTAAGCCTTTTAATTGCGGCATTGAAGCTATCTCTGATTTCTTCACTCTTAAAGTCCACATAGATCGGATACTCAACTTTATACTCGTCATGTAGCGTTAGCTCTGCCATTTCAATAAAACGAGTATTGGTGATAAACCACTCTAGCACTCTTCGTTCAACCATTAGCAGGTCAACATTTTGAGCCCTCAACTGCGAGAATGCTGATTCAAGATCTTCGTAATCTTCAACACGATCAATGTCTAACTTACTCTTCAGAACTTCAACAGAGTTTTTAATTGTGGATGTTTCGTCGAACAATAACGCCCCTAATGATAGGTCTTTTGGGGATTGAAGTTGGAGTTTGCGGCGAGTTAGTGAAACAGGAACAAACTCAACATTAAAAACGTTATCACTTAAAAAGTGCGCATTAGGATCATCAAACTGAACACCAGAAAAAAAGGCTATAGAATTATTGTTATCGATGGCTTTTTTAGCGGCGCTAGGTGGAAGTGTGACAACGTCACCTAGTTTATATCCCATGTCATTCAGTGCACGCTGAAGAATGTCGTACTGTAGCCCGACTGCGGTGCTGTCTGGGTAAATATACGGAGGGTTACCAAAGCCAAACACGCCTTTTAGCGGCACTCGATAGGGGGAACTGTCTAGCCACTTCGATAAAATCTGGTTCTTGTTATCAACGTCGAAGGTTTCAATCTGTTTGTTGATTAGCGTCAGCAGTTCTGGTTCATCGGTTCGAATCACCATTGATGCTTCAAACCTTTTCCAATGCTCCAGAACATAATTTACCGCTAAATCATGAACGCCAATCTTTTTCGCAAGATCCATAGTGGTGATAGGTTCACCGACCATGCCTTCGACATCCCCGGCCCCTAACGCACGTACTGCATCAATAACGTTATCAAAATTCACTCGCTCAATAGAACTCAATTTGACACCGGCTCGCTCCAAATCGATATTTTCGTTAACCATCGCAATACGGCGTTTATTATTTTGATCTAGGTTTCCATCGAGTTTGTTGTCGATGGGAACAATCACTGCGACCTGATAAGGAATATAGGGAGCACTCGCAAGAAAACGGCCACCTTCACTTGGGTCGAACTGTTGGAATGGAAATACATCGCCTCGCCCGTCGACTAACGCGGCTTTAGCCTCGACACGCGAGTTAACTGTGACAAACCGAACATGAACACCAAAACGCTGTTCAAGATCTAATGTCCAATCTTTGATGATCCCAGAAACCTGCCCATCATCATCGATGAATGAGTAAGGATAATGGTTGGCCAAGACAACAAAAGTTACCGTAGGTTGGTTTCCCAACCACTGATTTAACTCAGTATCTGTTACCTCAGCAGCATTCGTAGATCGCATTAGCAGCGACCACACCACAAGTGTAATGACCAGAAAAACAACCAAACGATTTAGCGACAACATCAAGCCATCACTCATCTCTAAATTTCTCTTTAATTGCTAGAATCTCAGGTAACTTCAGAAAAAACACATCAACGATAGTTGGATCAAAATGTTTGCCTTTCTGTTCTTCAAACAAGTTCAGCGCCTCATCAATACTCCAAGCTTTTTTATAAGGGCGCTCTGCGGTCAGGGCATCAAACACATCAGCAACAGCCGCAATTCTTCCAACCAATGGGATACCTTCACCAGCTATCTGGTTTGGATAACCACTGCCATCCCATTTTTCGTGATGATATTGCGCCACCTGAATAGCCATACGCATCAGTTTGGAATCACTCTGCCTACCAAGTATATCAACACCATATTCGACATGCTTTTGCATAATTGTCCACTCGTCGGCGTCCAATTTACCCGGCTTGAGTAATACGCTATCAGGAATACCGATCTTGCCAATATCATGCATTGGTGCTGCATCACGCAACGTCTCGGCATCTTCGTCAGTCATTCCCAAGGCTTTAGCTAGCACTTCACAGTAGTGACTCATACGCTTAACGTGCATGCCTGTTTCATTGTCTTTAAATTCAGCAGCTCTACCCAGTATGTTCAGTGTTTCTAGCTTACCGAGATTGATATCTTGAGTTTTCTCTTTTACCTGACTAAACAACGCGCGTTGTTGGTCATAAAGTGCGATATGCGTTTTCACACGCTGGAGTGCAATTGCAGGGGTTATCGGCTTGGTTAGGTAATCGACAGCCCCCAAGGAGAGCCCTTTTACTTCGGCTTCTGGACCAATTGTGGCGGTCACGAAAATGATAGGAATGTGAGCCGTATTCGGCTGAGCTTTAAGTTGGCGGCACACCTCGTAACCATCGATGTCAGGCATCATGATATCAAGGAGGATAAGGTCTGGCTGCGGCACCATCTTCGCAATTTTGATACCAATTGTGCCGTTAATCGCTACTTTCACTTGATAAGTATCTTTGAGTATTGCCGTTAACACATCCAAGTTACTTGGGGTGTCATCCACGACTAACACTATAGGTTTCCGACTCATTGATACCTCGTATACAAATCAAACAGTTATAACCCTAGTGTAGAACGGTTTCCAGAGGTTAAGTAGAAAAAAAAACAATTGATTTTCAAAAATGAAGAGTAGATCTGTGAGTGACTTCAAACTGGCGTTATTAGAAGTACGACCAGTCAATATTACGTCAGTTAAGTTATTATTATACAAGGGGAATTACCTTTGCATTGCAACATTTCACTAACAACACAGATACTATCCGAAAACAAAAAGAGCTCCTCATATGGGAGCTCTTTTCGTTCAACGGCTAGAAAGCAAAACAACCGAGTTATTCAGTAATCTAACGACCAGAATAATACATACAGATTCGAACACCATCGAACTCACGAATCTCAAATGGGATCTCGTAGATAGACTCCATCACTGATTTTTCAACCACTTCCGAAACCTTACCCGACTTAACCACTTTGCCTTTCTTCATCGCAACAATGTTATCTGAGTAACAAGAAGCGAAGTTGATGTCATGAATCACGATAACGACCGCTTTATTGAACTCATGCGCTAAACGACGCAACGTCTGCATAATTTCGACCGAGTGTTTAATATCAAGATTGTTCAGAGGCTCATCTAAGAACACATAATCCGTATCTTGCGCCACAACCATCGCGATAAACGCCATTTGACGCTGACCGCCACTCAACTCATCAAGGTATTTGTTTTGGATGTCAGTAATGCCAAGGTGTTCTAGTGCTGTATCGACGATCTTATGATCTTCGTCTTTCAAGCGACCTTGAGAGTGTGGGAAACGACCAAAACAGACCAATTCACGAATCGTAAATCGCATGTTGATGTTATTTGATTGTCTTAACACGGCAAGGTGCTTCGCTAGCTCTTTGGTATCCCACTCAGCCAGTAACTTATCGCCAATGACCACTTCACCCGCGTCGCTGTCTGTTAAGCGGCTCGCCATTGAAAGCAGTGTACTTTTACCCGCACCATTTGGGCCAATGATAGAAGTCACTTCGCCTTTCGGGAACATAGCACTGGCATCATCAACCACGAGTGACTTGCCATACTTCTTACTTAAACCTGTTAATTTAATCACTACTTACTACCTTTACTGAATTCTGGTGCGTAACAACAAGAACATAAAATACAAACCGCCGACCAAGTTAATAATCACACTCACAGTGGTTTCAAACGCCATCACTTTTTCGATAAACCATTGGCCAGAAACCAATAGCACGATCGCTAGTAAGCTGCTTGCGATGATAAGCACACGATGCTGATAAGATCGGAATATCTGGCGAGCTAAGCTTACGGTGATCAAGCCAAAGAACAGCACAGGGCCAACCAGAGCCGTAGACACCGCGACCATCACTGACACAATCACCAAGGTAATCTGAGTCAATCGCTTGGTGTTCACACCCAGGCTTGTCGCGTTATCAACACCAAGCCAAAGTACATCAAGCTTAGGCGCTAACAACCAAAGGCCAAGCAAGCTCAAACCTAATGGAATAAGGCTGAGGTAAACCAGTTCGCCTTTCACATTATTGAAGCTTGCGAACATCACATTCTGCAGCACCGCGAATTCATTGGGATCAATCAACATCGCAAGGAAGTTCGCTAAGCTCGAGAATACGCTGCCACACACGATGCCTATTAAAAGCAGTGTGAAAACGTTATTTCGCTTGCTCTTAAAGTAGAAATGGAACAAAGCAAACGAGAACAAGATCATCACAGTTACAGACATCGAAAAGTTTGCGATTGAATCAATCACCCAGAAACTGGTACTGCCAAACACAAACAGAAGTACCGTTTGAACCAGCATATACAAGCTATCAAAGCCCAAGATGGATGGGGTTAAAATTCGATTATTAGTAATGGTTTGGAACACCAATGACGATGCAGAAATCGCCACCGCCGCCAACACAATTGACAGTAGTTTAGGTAGTCGCAGAGACAAGAAGAACTCGTAGTTATCCCACGTCAGCCCCTGCCCGATGAATAGCGCTGTCATACCCAAAGACGCGATAGCCAGAATCGCAATTTTTACTGAATCACGCATTCGACTTGTCTCTCATGATTAGGTAAATAAAAATCATGCCACCAAAGATGCTGATTACCATCGAGATTGGAATCTCATAAGGGAAGATGACGATTCGAGCTAGCAGGTCACAAGCCAACACCAAGATCACCCCCCAGTAGGCAGTCCAAGGCAGAATCTTCTTCATGTTATCGCCCATCATCAGCGACACGATATTCGGCACGATAAGGCCAAGGAATGGGATAACACCAACGATCATCACCACAGAGGAGGCACTGATAGCCACTAACGCAACACCAATGAAGACGATCTTCTGATAATTCAAACCGATGTTTTTCGCGAAGCTCTCACCGATGCTCGCCGCACTGAACTGGCTCGCGAAATAGTAAGCCAATACACAAGCAGGCACCGCGAGATAAAGGATTTCATAGCTGCCCTGCAACACGCTCGCAAAGTTCGCCATAGTCCATGCCGACATGGTTTGTACTAAGTCGTACTTATAAGCAATAAAGGTTGTTAGAGACGAAACAACGTTGCCATACATAATGCCAATCAAAGGCACCAATACCGCGTTCTTAAACTTGAGGTGTTGTAGGAAGCGAACCAATAGCATGGTGCCAAACACTGCAAACGCGAAGATAAAGCCTAAGTAGCTCCATTGCGCAGCATTGCCTAGCACTAGAATGCCGACAATGTAACCCAACATCGCACAGTCAATGGTGCCCATCGTCGAAGGCGCGGCAAACTTGTTCTGTACGATTTGCTGCATGATCAAGCCAGAAACACTCAATCCCGCTCCGGCAAGCACGATCGCGAATAGTCGAGGAATCCGACTAACAATATAAATAGAATTGGCGTGTTGGTTGCCATTGAAGAAGTCACTAAAACTGATTTCAGCGACTCCAATCATCAATGACGCAACGCATAACACAACAAGAAATACAGCAGCTGCAATGGGTTTCAACATAGGAATAATACTAAAGATAGGTCTCGGGTAGCCCGTATAAAAAAGTGAAAAAGGGCTTATAAGAACACTCTTATAAGCCCGAAAATCTGATGGTTAGTAACTATTGAATCGTACGTTCAATGTCACTAAGCATTCTATGAATCGCTGTCACACCGCCACCAGCCAAATACCAAGCACTTGAATCAAGGTAAACGATATTGCCGTGCTGCGCTGCAGGTGTTGCCGCAACCAGTGGGTTATCAAACAGTTGTTGTGCGCGTCCTTCTGATTTACCAATCGCTTTTTCGCGGTCAAGCACGTAAAGCACTTCAGGTTTTGCATCAGCTATGTATTCAAAAGAGATTAGGTTGCCGTGTGTTCCTTTAATCGGAGCCACGGTTGCACTCTTTGATTCCACGAAACCAAAGTCATCAAAGATGATTGAGAAACGGCTGCCTTTGTTGAACATCGCAATGTTGTTACCGTTGTTCATTAGCATCATTGCTGAAGTTTCGTCAGACGCTACTTTGTCGTTTACCGCTGTGATAGAAGCTTGAGTCTCTTTAATGATCGCTTCGACTTCAGCTTGCTTACCAAAGATGTCGCCTAGCACACGCCAGTTTTGCTGAGCATCAGCCCAGTACTTGTCGCCTTCAATAGAAAACATGACAGTAGGAGCAATTTGTGCCAGTTTGTCGTAAACCTTAAGCATGCGGTTTTCCGCGATGATGATGTCAGGCTTCAACATGTAGATAGCTTCAAAATCAGGTTCGCTTAAAGAGCCTGTATTTGCCGTCGTATCTTTGTACGAAGCTAGGTAATCAGGCAGCAAGCTATGAGGCGCGCCAACTGGCTGTACACCAATTTTATCGAGCACGTCTAAGCTACCGTGACCTAGAACCACCACTCGCTGTGGTACTTCAGTAAACTGCGCTGTGCCTTTCACATGCTCAATGGTGACGGTTTCCGCATGCGCGGTCATCATGAATGATGATGCTAGAACGATGGCAAGCCCGCTCAATAACTGGCGAACTGAATTGATTGTTTTCTTCATGTTTCTTCCTTTGCCATTGATACAAACCACCACTCATGACAATGAAAGTCACATTACTCATAGACGAGCATGGGGCGTACACAACTGCTAAATAACGATAATTTAAAGTCTGTCATTGGATTGACAACAAACTTGTAACGCAAGTGAGAACTATTATCAATTATATTTGCACTAAATTGGCGATACAACAACTTTATTATTCAGAAATGTAAAAGTGAGTATTCATATTTTGCGTAGTCAGGAGAGGTATTAGGAATCAGAAATATCAAAAAGACGCGAAGAGGAAAATACTCATCAACCTGAAGAAAAAAACAGATGGGGAAAGCACCCAAAAACCCTGTAATTACAACGCTGAACCCCAAAATCATGGATTGTAATTTACAATGTAAAGATCATATACAACAGAGACTTAATCATCACCAAATTAGCTGATCAATTAAACCCACTAATGACAACGAATACGAACAGCTGAAAAGCCAAGACTCAGTCAGATATCATGGTCAAATCCCTGACCTTCGCTCATTTAACCTTCAGTAACCGATGGTAAATCACCCAAAAATATTTTTGAATTTAATAGAAAATAGGGTTGTAATTTTGAAAACTAGGCGTATAGTTCGCCACCTGGCTCTAATCTATAGAGCTGTTAATGCTAAAGTAAGTCCAAGTTCCACATAGACAGTTCTCGATTCCCTCGTTACACCATCTCTGCGTCAGCTTTCACCCAGATAGTCATTCAATAGCTTTTAAATTCGATCCTACTACCGATCGATCGTCATTTGCTCTTTTGTCAGCGAAGTCAGAATAGATCGAGCACTTAAATACAAATGTAATAAACACAAGGCACAGTTATGTCACGCAGAACAACACGACAAACCCATTGGTACCAACTATCACGCGAAAAAACAGTCAATAAACTAAAAGGTAATAAATGCTCAAGATTAAAATAGATTTACACAAAGAAGAGATTTCATGGGTCACCGAGATTCGACAGCTCAATAGCGATATACTCCACCGCCACATATTGCCCAAGCTACAACATCACAGCTATCTCATCGACTTTGAATTTAATGAACGAGAAAGCATCGGAACTATCGTTTCAGGCAACGGAAACACCCTAGGACATTTCACACTCCTATAGCATTTCCCAAAGGCTACAAAAGAAACACCATCTAGTCCCAAAGATGTAAAAGATGTCACCCTCAATTCGCTCTAGCAGAACAAAATAGAGTAGAAGTAAAACAGATCTGAAACCTAGCCCTTTTTGCATTTCACACGCGGCTAACGCTAGCTAGGTTATCGTACTTCTATTGAAACCAACTTATATCAAACTCTAAATCACCATTGAGTCATTATCAGTGCATTCATGGACTAATAAGTTAACGGCATCGACCTTAACTTCTGATCAAGAGTATATAAGTGTTCTGCAGCTTGCATGTGTTGAGGGTAATCACTGAACTTCTCACGATTCTCCTCATTCATCTTACATGTCTCATCCACCAGCATTAACTTCCAATACAGCTTCGTTGTATGCAACATCGCCAGTAACGGTTTGAACACCTCTTTCTCATAAGCTTGAATCAACTCTTCAATCAACTCGTCACGTTCGTCTTCGCTTGCGATTGAACCCTCGGTTGCCGACAACACTTTTTGATACTTCAGGTTTTGTTGCAGCTTATCCATGACCGTTTGGTTTTCTTCCGCTAAGTCAACAAGCTTCGACTTAATGATGTTTACCCAATTCGCTTGGCTCAGTACTGTGTCATCAACGCTGGTAAAATCTTCTCGTATTTGTCGTTCAACATCTTTTTGAGCTTTCTTTAAAACCGCACGCACCTTTTGGAAAGGCAGCTGATACTCCTTACTTAGCTCGATAATCAGTTTATGAAAACCACCATTTGGAAGGTGTAAGTTTTCTTTAAACGTCGCCATTGCAGCTTCTTGCTGTTCGGTAAGGTGAGTCATTCTGTTTCCTATTCTTTATCACTTATGGTGCTGAGCCCGCGATCATACCATTATTACCCTCGTTTTTTCGGTAACTTGATCAGTTACACCTCGCTATGCCGTTAAATTCTCTCAGCCCTTTCTCTTTTGGCTAGTTATTAACCCACTTGGCATAAAATGGTAAATCTCTATCGGCGAAAGTTCGTACATTACGCGCTCAGGGGATATCGCCAGACAGGAGTCGTTACTTACATATGAAAGACAAGCGCGAGAAATGAGAAAACAGATGACCTATTCAGAATACAAAGAATCCGATTTGCATAAGTGCGTGAGCATTGGTTCAGAAGCAATGGTATCCATTGCCAAGTTTGCCTTTAAAGCCACTACCCTTTTATTTCGATTTTTCCGCTGGCTTGTCGTATCGGCTTATACCTACGTGATGAAGTAATTCTATATGGGAGTCGTTGTTTTCATTACGACTTATCTAAATACCCCAAAGCGCGCCCTATTAGGTCGCGCTTTTTTTGTGCCCAGTTTTATACCTAGCTTGATGCCAAAAGTCCGAGTGCATTTTATATCGTCAGTGGCGCTAAATGGTAAAACTGACCATCGAATAAAAACCATACTACACCTGTTCCAACGAAACAGACTTCTAACTTATACAGGTACTAAAATGAAAAAGATTGCACTTAAAATTGTAGGACTAACGGTTTTGGCTTCTGCGCTAACTGGTTGTATCGGCAGCAACGCCGTAACAGGGAAAGTGATGAAATTTAACGTTGAAGTTGTCGATAACCGCTATGCCCGTGCAGGTGTAAACTTCTTATTAGCGCCTGTATACGGTATTACTACCGCAGCAGACTATGTGGTATTCAACTCACTTGAATTCTGGACAGGTAAAAACCCTATCAGCGGTTCACCACACGTATTTGATACAAAAACAGACACGCACTTCAAAGTGAACGATGAGCTGGACCCAAGCCTGAAAGAAGCCCCTGTCGGCCCAATTTCTAACAATCGCACCATTGAAACGGGTGAGATGATTAAGATCGACGAAAACACGATTCAAATGGACATCGTCTATACATCTGGTGAAACAGCGACTCTAACGGGCATCAAAGACGGTCAAAACGTTACCTATTACATGGATGGTCAGCTTGTATCGCAAACAACTATCGCTGAATTAGAGAAGATTCAAGGCACTGAAGCTTAAGGTTCATCGCCCACACAGAGTTCAAACTTAAAGAGACTTTTGAGCTCATAAAATAGAACAAGCCCGGCGATTGCCGGGCTTGTTTGTATGTGCTCTATTATTTGTAAATGCTCTATTGGGACTGAGACTGTGCAAGTCGAATGCTCACCAAACTCGCCACCATGATAGCTAAGTAAAAGCTGCCGATAATGGATTCCATAAACACAAAGAATTGAGCAATAGGCAGAGCTGGTGATATGTCGCCGTAACCAACCGTAGTCAAGGTGATAAAGCTAAAGTACATCGCATTAAACAAGTTCGTCAGCCAGACTTGCTCTTCTAACCCTTTAAAGGCATTAGGAAAGATCTCTAAAATTAACAAGTAGATGGTCGACCAAGCAAACCCTAGCAACAAGTAAATACAGATGGAGCCGATGATGTGATTGGGTGTCACCGTTTTGGCTTTCATCACCTGCTTCAACGCCGAGTAAATGTGTGAAAACAAGAACACAGCCAACGCCGATAGCGTCACTATCGACAGGTTATAGCCTTCCAAAAATGAAAACACGCCAGACACGAGCGCCGTAATCAATAACAGCCCATACCAAGAGCGATACAAGGCTCGCTCTTTATGAATACCGGCAATTGAACTCGCCAACGTAATAATGATAAGAAATAGGATTGTTTTCTGGCCTTGCGGATAAAACTGCTGCATCACCGCGCAACCAAGAAACAACACCAACAGTGCATAGAATAAGAAGTAGAAGTTGTCGTCTTTAGAGACTGGCTTCATCTATTTTCCCTCGACCTCTGCAGGTTTTTTCTCAGTTTCTTGTTGGTTTTTCTCTTCAAGTCCAAGCCACGCCATCATCAGCTCATAGCTTAAACTCAGTATCACAGCACCGACAAACAGACCGACGATGCCTGACATCGCCATTCCGCCCAGTGCACCCAATAGAATTACCAACATTGGAATGTGAGAGCCACGGCTCAGCAATACTGGCTTTAAGATAGCGTCACTGCCGCTCACCAAAATACACCACACTAAGAACAAGCTCGCCGCCAGTGTCGATTCAACGCTGAACATGTAGATGATCGCCGGTAATAGAGCGAGAATCGGTGGAAGTTGGATTATCGCAATGAGCAGCACAGCTAGCGCCCAAAACGCAGCTGCTGGAACGCCTGCAATCACCAAACCGATTGCCGACATCATGGATTGAATCACAGCCACACCAATCACACCTTGCACAACGCTTCGCACGGTCGATTTAGAGAGCTCTACCAACTCTTCACCTTTACCGCCCGTTAAACGCGCCACTAAGTGAGTCACGCCGGTTTTGCATTTATCGGCATTACTCATGAATGCACCCGCAATGATGGTAGAGATGATGAACTGAATAAAGCCGCCACCTAACGAGCCAAGAACAGAAGCCGCTTTCGTCGCAAACTGTTTAAGTTCATCCGCATACTTTATGAAAGTGCCTTCAATATTGTTGGAGGCGGCAACCAAGGTTGAATAAACCTTCTCACCTATGAATGGAATATCTTGTAAGGACTCTTTCGGTTTAGGCAATGACAATGTGCCATCTTGAAGCCCTGTCATCAGGTCAGTCGCGCTGGTGTAGATACCAGAAGAAAGCGCCGCCAAAGGAATAAATAGAAGAATCACACCAATAAAGCTCAGCAATGCACTGGCTTTACCTTTCGACATCCCGGTTTTATTTGAAATTGCGACCGCCACTGGATACAACGCAGTCGCAATGATCGCACCCCATATCACCAAAAGAATGAATGGGCGCAAAATCGAAAAACACCAATACACGAGCATGGCAATCGCTGCGATCTTGATGGCAGCGTCTATCGCCTGTTTTGAAAAATCATCGGTTAACTTCATGAGACGTCCTTGTTAGACAAAATTAAGGCTGATTTTGTAGAAACTTCCAATTCCGTGTTTCTAGGAATAGAGAAGCCAAAATCATATATATGCCAATTAACACTAATTGGAATATGCGTATAAGAGTGTTGCTATCGATGTCACCGGAGCTCATCAACGTGCTACCAACCAGTACGAGCAACGTACTAAATGCAGTGGCGAAAATAGGTGCTTTTTCGGGAACCGTGTAGATCTTGGTAGCCATAAGAATGGCAATAAGTCCTATAAACAAAGAATAGAAGACAATGTTGGGTACTATAGAAAGAATTGAAAAAGCAGCAATCGCCAGCAATCCCCCGATACCGTTACTTATCACCAAAAAAGCGCTCAACTTTATCGACTTCTCTGACGTAATCATCAACGATAACAACGCAATGAACATCATTGTCAGTAAAGCTTCAGATATTTGAAAAATAAAGAAAAAGCACACCACTGGATAGGAGATAATCATCGCCCTAAAGGCCGCATACCAACGCTGTTTCTTTTCGAGTGGCGCAGCAGCGAAGCCTGAGAACGCCGATTTTGGCTCAGGGAAAAATACATGCACTAACGCAAAAAGCATGACTGAAAACACACCAGAGGTCGCTAAGCCAGAGGCCAGCATTACTGACACGCCGGGGTTATCAATCGCCATGAATGGCAACATCAAAACCGCAATCAACAGTATGGTGGCAAACAGGTTCCATTTTGGGTCGACAAACAAGTAGTAACCCCACAGCATCATTAACCCCACTAAAATCAGCAATGGGATTGGATAATGGGTAATTCCTCGCGACAGTAATAAACCTAACCCCATTGTCACCACAACGGCCAAGAGCAATTCGTAGACCGTTTCTTTATGGAGATTTGGTTTATCAATTAAGAACTTAGCTGTGAACACTGGCGCCACAAACGCAAGCGGCCAGTTTATCCACGCCGCCAAGAAAACAGCCAACGTGACCCCGACCGTAAATCGCAGGATCCGTTGCTGTGTTTGCTGGTCAGGAATCGGCTTATCGGACATAAGACAATACGCTAATCAAACGAATCCATACTTTGCCTATCGCGTTGAATACAAAGTTATCGCCGCTATAAACAATCACATCCGCTTGGCCACCCACTCGGAGCATGCCTGTCACTTCTTCATTATCAAATTCAATGGTTATGGGAAGCATCTGTGTTTGGCGCAACCAACCCGTTTGTTGGCTAGCTTGAGCAAGCTTACCTGCATGGTCATTTTGCCCCCAATCAACACCCCAATCGATACTACTTACGCGCCCTTTTACCACTTTGCCCGGTGCGAAATCTAACGCCACTTCAACTTCATCACCGACCGTTACATTACCTAGGCTGTTCTCTCGATAATAAGCTTCAATCCAAATATCTTCGGTTGAAACAAAGGTCATGATTGCTTGCCCTGCTGATGCATAGAAACCTTCAGACAGGCTAAAGTTAGAGACACCACCTTGTGTCGGTGCAGTAATCACGGTGCGCTCTAGATTCAATTGAGCTTGTTCAAGTGCCAGTAACGCCGCTTTCACTTGGCTATTTTCTTCGCCTTCTTTACCCATTTGTTTCTTAGCACGGTCAAGGTCAGCTTCTGCATTCACAACCGCCGCACTAGAGGTCGCTAATGCTGCTCGCGCTTTATCTGCATCTGATTTAGAAACGACACCTTTATCGGCCATCTCTAAAACACGCTTAGCTTGCAGTTTGGTATTTTGTCTTTCAACAATGGCTGAGGTGAGTTTCGCTTGTGCTGAAGCAATGCTCGCGGTTTGAGCGCCAACATTTTGACCTGCGATCTCTAAGTTTTGCTCAGCTTGTTGTACTGCAATGAGGTAGTCAGAATCATCGAGAATCGCTAGCTTATCGCCTTGATTAACTAGTTGGTTAGGTTGAACCAGAATATCGAGTACTTTACCCGACACCTCAGGCTTAATCGGAACGATATAACCTTTTACACGAGCATTATCAGTAATAGGGATGATGCGGTCTGAAATGACACTGAAGATCAACATGAATGCAACAAACAACAATAGGTAATTTGTGACCTTTCTTACTTTGTCTTTTCCATTTTCTTGCTGGCCAACTTCTTCATTGGCTTCTTGCCTATTCCCTTTGGTTTCTGACATGGGACTCCCTTCTAGATAACTAACATCAACAAAATTAATACTTTAAAAATAAACCCAGCGATGGAAAACTCAAGTAAATAGGGTTAGATTTAGTAAACAAAACGTTGCAAATGATATGCACGTCTAATAATGCAACAATATATACAGGATTGTATTCCAATGACCACTAGTCACTACCAAGTCCCGGTAATTCAAACGAACTACGCTAAAATTCTGGTTCAGGTTTTTTCTGACTATGGTCTTGATTTACATCTGTTGCTGAAAGATTCCGGTTTACCACCCGACCTTATCGAATCAGAAAGTGATTTTGTGCCATCAGAATCCATTAAGCGTTTGATTTATCTTACATCGGCACAACTCGGCGTATCTCGGTTCACCGATATTCTTGGACTCGCATTTCGACGTCGAATCATCCCAAATGTCTTGCATCAATTTACCGAATTCGAAACCATTGGTGATGCACTAAAACAGATCAATTCAATCTTTGCCTACGACTCCCCAGGCAGCAAAGTCGAGTTTATTCAAGAACACGGTCAGAGCTGGTTTTGTCGAACCGCCCCCGAAGACAATTCCCCTATGTTTCAATGGGGGGAAGCTTTTGCGATTACATATATCATTGAATTAATAACCATTTTATCCCAATCGCCATGGTTACCTAATAAAGTGCGTCTGCAAGGACATGACATCGATGTAGTCAAAACACTGGTGCCAAGTAGCTGTCAACTGTTTGTTGAACAATCGTCGACAGCTGTACTTATTCCTGAAGAAATATTACAACTCCCAATTCGCCTAACCTCTAAAGAACTCAGTGCTAAACCGACACTGATTGAGTGGCATACCAGCTTTACCGATAGCGTTTACGAGCTTCTAAAGCCGTACATGAAAGAACAAGATCTCTCTCTCGAAGAAGCCGCTGAGCTACTCAACTTTTCGGTGCGAACGTTCCAACGCAAACTCAAGAACGAAAACACCACTTATCGAAAAATCAAAGAGAACCTGATGTTTTCTGTGGCTTGCGAACTGATGGAAGAAGGCCATACGCTGACCTACATTTCTAGCCAACTCGGTTACACCAACATCTCGCATTTTTCTCGTGCGTTTAAGCGTGTGTCTGGTCTTACGCCGAAGATTTACCAACGCTCAATCTCGGCTTAGATATCGCTCGATTGATTAACCAAGCGCGGCCTGCATCTAACCAAGGGCAATTGGAGTAGCACAGCCCGAGCTAGAGCTACACACTCGATTTCGCCCATTACCTTTAGCACGATAAAGCGCCTTATCCGCACTGCGATAGGTCGCTTCGGCTTGCGCCTGTATTTCAGACACACCACTGCTCACAGTCAGGTTCAGTGTTGTTCCTTTGGAAATCACTTCTTTCAATCGATACATCGCCTCAAACGCTTCTGCCAAATTAGTTTCGGGCATCAAGATAGCGAACTCCTCGCCGCCGACTCGCGCGACGATGTCAGTGTCTCGGCTGTTGTTTCTCAACAGTTCTGCGACCTCTTTCAACGCTGAATCACCTTGGTCATGACCATGATTATCATTGATGGCCTTGAAATGATCTAAATCGATCAACGCCAAACAGGAATGTGTATAACCATAGCGCTCCGCTAAGTTTGAATAATGGTTAAGATCTTTATCAAAACGGCGACGGTTCCAGCACCCTGTGAGAGAATCTGTGTCCACCAACATTCTTAATCGACGTTCTAATACTTTGCGTCGACTAATATCCGTAAAGGTCACCACATATTTATTATTGTGCGACAGTATTTCAACTAACTTTTCGACAACCACATTCACAGTAAAATGTTCACCAAGTCGACTGACTCCACTCAACTCACCCTTCCATCTCTGGTTTTCCTTGAGTGAGCGAGTAATGGTAGATATTAAACTGCTGTTATTCATAAAACAGAGATCAGAAATCGGGCGAGACTCGACTTGATTAAAGGCATAACCTGAAACCCGAGAGAACTGTTGATTCACTTGTATGACCCTCAATTGACTATCGAGGACAATAAAACCAGCGACGCCATCAATGATCGCTTCCGACAAGCTATTCTTGCTTTGAGCCATTTCATGTCGATATAGGCGTGCAGTAATGAGGGTGCTGAGAAAAAACAACGCGCACACAGAAAAAGCCATGACTGCCGAAGAAGCCATACTCAATAACCACAAGCTAACTGCCATATTAAGGGCAAGTGTAGACACCACGTATAGCGGCATTTTTCGGTCAAAACTTAACTTATTCATAGTCTGCTCTAGTGATGGGCGAATGACTATGATGGCTAAGTTTCCACTAAGATATTTACCATTTTGCGACACATACAAATTCAAATTATATGAGTACTTTGAAGATCAACAACTTATGCTAATTATTGAGTAAGAATAGCAAGCTACCGCCACTGAGTGAGCTGCCATAATTGAAGTTAATTCCAATCCCGAAGTTGTCAAAAAAGTAAGAGTCATAAGGCACATCAAATACTAATCCTGCCCCAAATTCATAGTAATAGTGCGTATCTAAAGGAGCCGTCAAATCACCCGCGACATCGATTCTTGTTAAGTTATAGTGGATTTGAGGGTTATTCAGCGACCAAGCATCGAGCGCTACATTTTGCCTAAACTCTAGTTCATTAATGAATCGCATCCCTTCTGGGTTACCGATATCGCCATCGTTCGCTTCGCCCCAGCCTGTTCCATAAAAGTAACGAACTCTTGAAGACACATTCCAACTGCCCCACTCCTTTGGTTGCAAGTATTGAAGTTTGACTGAAGGTTCTGCAACAAGCGCCCATGCTGATGTATTCAACGCGTAGCCGTCTAGCTGAGATTGAAATGCTTGAGAGTAGCTGTTGTTGTATTCGTATTTATTGCGGTAATAGAGCAAGTGAGTGCCTAAGCCATAGGCGATAGACCAATGTTGGTTTAAATGGTTTTGCCCTCCCAAAAAGCCATACAGGCCTAATACTGAGTCTTTATTCGGATTCACACGACGATCAGAGGTCACATCTGATGAGATCTCAATATCCTGTTCAGAAAGCGCATAAGACCCTCGCACAGACCAAATAAGGTCAAAGTCAGGGTCATCCGTTTTAATCACGGAAGAGTAAGGGATGGAGCCCACACTCACTTGGCTTCGAGTATCGATGGTTTTATCGGATCCAAAACCACTGTCGTTTAAGTTGATAAACGAATTAGGATCAAAATCCACAAAGCCAATTGAAATGGCATCGCTGTCAGTCAGCGCAATTGATACAGAAAATATCTTCTCTAAGCGATTCTGAATCAATTCATTGGAAGCATAGGCTGAGGAAGAACTGAGACCCATTAAGAGCAGAATAATATAACGGGGATAGTACGATAGGGGTGAAAGCATTAAGTTGACTCCATTCAAACTTATGCTTTAAGTGTAATTGGTAACTTAACTAATTCAATCAGAGAGTTAACGGTGTGGTTGATACTGCTCTCAGTTCCAACTGCAAGAGCGTTGCTAAATCGATGGCTCCCCAAAGTTCTTCTACGTCTTGGATTCTAAAATGAATAATCATATGCGCCTCTGTCTAAATTGGAGTCTTATCTTGGATCATTCTTAAAACCCTTACTTACCATAATGCGCCAAACTGACTTTAAGACCTGTTTCGCATATAAAACAATAAGCGGTTGAAAATTATAGGATTAACTCCTAAGTTTTTTATAACCCTTTACTCAGGAAGAAGTAGATGAGCAATATAGAAAAAGTATATGGATTTAATACGCCCCAACGACTCTTTGTCGGATACACGCTTGCGGTACTCGTCGATTTAACCGTTCTTAATTTTTTTGATGAATACTGGGACTTCGTCAATATCGAGTCTTTCACCATCTCATTTGCAGCTGCGATTCTGCTCCAGCTATTGCTCAAATTGTCTATCGGTTTAGAACATAAGCTGGCTGATTACTTCAAATCTAAACCGGGGACTGCGCCTAAGATTTATCGCGGTTTATCCAGTTACGTGATTCTAGTGGGCTCTAAGTTTGTGATGCTGGAAGCCATCAATATCTTGTTTGGAGACAAGGTAGATTTCACAGGCCCTTGGAATGGTGTCGTAGCGTTCTTCGCTGTGGTATTCACGATCTTGGTCGCAGAGATTATTGTTTCAAAGATCTACTTCGCACTCGATGACACGCCCAAAGCCGAAAAAGCATAGCCGCTTTTCTTTCACATCTAAGACAAAAAAGTGAGCCTATCAAGGCTCACTTTTTACATCTATTCTTTACGTTTCAGCGATTAACAAGCAGAGCTGTTAGATAAAGACTCTCGCTCTAACACCGAATACCCAAGCGCTGCTTTCATTGGAGAATGCAGGATCCTTTATGTACTGGATGTCAGGCGTTACTTGGAAATGGTCACCAAACTGCATGTTGTAGTAGATCTCTGCTGTCCACTGCTCTGTACTACCGCTTATAGCTTTCGCATCAGCTGCAAAAGAATCACCATTCACTTCCGCCCAGTTTAGCGCTACACCAAGGTTGTTGGTCGGTTTTCCTAATCCAAAGTACCCCATACCAACAGAAATAGACTTATCGTAAAGGGCAACATCCCCTTCAGAGAAACCACCTCGCACAAACGGCATCACTTGATCAGTCATGAACTGGCTCCATGAGAAGTTAACGCCCGAGCCACCTTCCGCAGCAAGGCTATTACTGTGGCGAGTATCGTCACCAAAGTCCCAGAACGTCACATGGAAGTTATCGGTATAAATCAGTTCTTGTGAAGCCGTCCAACCTAATTCAAGTGTTGTAAAGTAAGACGCATCACTACCAAAAGCGCTATCAAAGCCATCAAAAATATCATCTGACTGACCATTTGCATCAGCGATACCACCGACCACATAAAAGTTTTCGCCTAGCATATGACCGGCAGAAAGGGCCAATACACCGTCATCCGGCAAGCCCATCGCACCGGAGCCTGTCGAGAATGCCAAGTTAGTAAAGCCAGACCACGGGCTTGCTAGAGCGTAAACATCCGCATAGTTCGTTACATCCTGCCAACCGACAACAATAGTCCCTTTGCCATCATTGATTTTTTGCTTCCAGTTTAAGTCCGTAACACGAAACCCTTGGTCACTGTATGCAGGGCCAATTGCACCAACATAGCCAAGAGGGCCGAATGAATAGTCTTTTGGCGCAGTATCACCATAAGCATGCCTATGTTCCACCTTCCAAACCAGGCTACCTGAGTTCTGTGTGCCCTTACCTAATAGATGCCATGAACCGTATAATCGTGCCACACCCGACGATGCATCAACGCTATCGCCGCCAACCCCATCCCCAGAGGTCAGCCCCAAAGCAAAGTAATCTGCACCAAATGTAAAACCATCTTCAGCTAATGACTCCCTCCAAGATTTCTTTTGTGCTTTCTGCTCTGCAATTGTATTTTCAACAGAATCTGGGCCTTCAAAGTTAGCGCCGTAAACAACGCCGCTCATTGTGCTCGCTGCCATCACAATTGCCATACTTACTTTAGAGAATCTTGAGTTCATCATGTCACCAGTGCTTTTTAAGTTAGTTTTATTTTAGTTATTACTCACATTGAAAATTGTCATTTGATGACAACCATTAATTTTCTTTTTCATAATAGTCTTCGATCATCGAAGCTTTCATTTCATAACCCATAGTGAGGTTACTTTTGCCATCGACTAGGAAGACCTCTTCAGTCACTTTGTTCGAGCTAAAGTCACCTTCTACCCACACTGGATACTGAACGTTCTGTACCTGAAAGCCTTCAGGAAAAGACACGCGCACAATCTGGTTTGCAGGAGGCGGTGGCATGTGGATGCACGCACCCGCCACAGGCACTAACAGAAACTCTGTTGCTGTCATTCCCTCTGAGAATTCCAGTGGAACGATGAAACCGGGAACTCGTACTTTCTTGCCATCAAACTCTGTCGTAATAGCTTCGGCGTTTGCTTTCATGGTTTGCATGTATTCATCACGCAGTGCGATCATTTCGTCTGCGTCCACGCCTTGCTCTTTTAGCGTTTGTTTAAATAATAAAGCCTGTTGTTGAGCTTGCTCTTCCTCTGATGCACTCATTGCTATCACACCTTGTAATAGATGCATTTGTTGATCGGTTAGATCCGGTATTTCTACTTTCATTTCGTGAGACTCTGAGTTCAGATCTTGCCACTCAAGATTCATCGCTGTTTCAGCAAAAGTAGGTAAAGCAACGGCCGTAAGTGATGCCACCGACAGGATAAGAGAAAGCATTTTTTGCATATAGAACACCTTGGAGAGGGGTGACCTACCCAAATAGGTCACCCATTAAAGCTTAATTTTTAACTGAGTTGTCGAACTGAGTTACAGCGTGTTTTTGTAGACTTTGCCGTCTTTCATGATGACTTTGATGGTATCGATTTCAGGGCTGCGCGGCTCTGCATCAAACCATTTTTCGTTTGCCCCAATCACTGACAAGTCTTCAAGTGGGTTGCCTTCAACAATAATGATATCGGCGTATGCGCCCGCTTCAATCACGCCTAACTTACCCTCTGGGTATGGGTCCATCACGCCAGATAACTTAACGATCTCACCGTTTACCGATGTCATCCCTTTCAAAGTGAAGAAGTTGCCTAACTCTTTACCTGCAAGGAAGATCGTGTGGTCGGTTTGTTTGATACAAGAAACCACGTCACCGACACAGTCTGTGTGGAAACCCCATTTCGGTTGGTACTTGTTTACATTCGAGATGTAGTCTTTGAATGCTTTGGTTGCCGACTCCGCTTTACGCTTAGAGGCTGGGTTCGAGTTAATCGCTTCGATCTGTGTCAGGTAAGGTGAAAACGCGGTCATGTTAGTTGTGATGTAGGCGTCTTTATCTTCCATCTTGTCGGCGATATCGCCATCGAACATGAAACCGTGCTCGATCGTTTTAACACCCGCATCCAAGTTACGCATGATCGCTTTTTTGCTGTAAGCGTGAGACATCACGTAAGAGCCATACGCATCAGCAATTTCAACGGCGGCTTCAATTTCTTCCGCAGACATCGCATTCAGCTGCCAAGGGTCAAATGATGATGCCACACCACCTGATGACATGATCTTAATTTGCGTATTGCCTTGCTTGAAGTTTTGGCGAGCAGCCGCTTTGATTTCGGTAATACCGTCGGCATTAAAGCTGACGCTATTTCGCGCCATACTGGTCGATGAACCAAAGAAGTGTTGGTTAGCCGTGGTTAGGTTACTGAAATCGGCATGCGAACCCGTCGGGCCAATAAATGCGCCTGATGTGTAAAGTCGTGGGCCCGGCAACATGCCTGAATCGATAGTCTTACGTAAGCCAGTATTCAAGCCACCAGCATCACGCCACGTGGTGAAACCCGATTGAAACGCGGCGTTCGCGTTGACTGTCGCTCGCGCGGCTAACTCTTCGATCGTTCGGTTGTTTTCGTGGTCGCTTAGGTTACCGCCGTTAAGCAATAAGTGTCCGTGGCCTTCGATTAAACCTGGCATTAACGTTTTGCCTTCGCCGTCAATCACTACAGCGTCACTAGCCTCTATCGGGCTCGCAGAGATTTGTTTGATAAGATTGTCTTCGACTAATACATGATGGTCTTCGTACAATTTGTTTTCAGTACCATTGAACACATCGACGTTAGTAAATAGCGTTGATGCTGCATTTGCAGAAAGAGCAAATGAACACGAAAGAGCAACAACAGAGAGCTTTAAGCCTGCATTTTTCATTTTTACACCTTGATTCCGTTTGTTAGTGGCGTCCACTTCCCATAACGATTCCGTAACTACTAATGAGTGTCATGAGGTTTCAAAGATGTTTTTATTGGTCGCGAAACTCGCTAAAAAAAACAACTCATCCACATTCAATAACTTAGTAGTGATATTGCCAGTATTCAAGGTTGATAAATGGCCATTTGGTGACAATAAATAATTCTGCGTGCAGGCTCCTGTTTTTACTTACTGGTTTTAGCTGTGCTCTTTTCGGTACTGTCTTGGCGTCATGTTCATCTGTCGTTTAAAGGCTCGGGTAAAGTGGGAAGAATCGGAATAGCCCATCTTCGCGCCTACTTGTGTGATCGATAAATCGGACTGCTTAAGCAATTTTAAAACCTGCTCAAGAACCATCTCTTCAATCAAGGTTTTGTAGACCACCCCTTCACTTTCCAACCGACGCTGGATCGTTCTGACATGAATATTCAGAATCTCAGAAGCTAAGCTAATTGGGAGTTTCCCCATCGTGAGATAAGGTGTAATAACAAGCTTAAAAGCGCTCAAGAATGAGCTAGGTAAAGGCTTAGTGAGATCTGATACTTGAGCAATTTTGGGTAAAACAATCGGTGCAAGCATGATGTCTTCAGGGATCTCAAAGGCAGTGACCGGTCTATGCGTATAAAACTGAGCACTGCCCATTTGTGGTAGAGATTGAAAGCATTCGAGATCGCCATTCTGAATGCCAACCTCAGACGGCTTCCAACGACCTTGCGTTAATACTGAAAGTAGCTCGTTGATGAAAATAACAGAGAACAGTTCAGCGAACTTAAACCAAGGTGCGTTAGTAAACGGCTTCTCACGAACCAACCACCACTTGCCTCCGGATTGCTTGGTATAGACATTCGCACCATTGGATACGAGCTTCAGCTGCTCACCAAATTGGTCTAGCGCGCTTTTCAATGAATCCTGTTGGCTTAGCTTAACTACAAACCTTGGCACATAGGTTTGCTTACAAAAGCTCCACATAAAAAGCGAAAACTCTTCTCTCGACGCCGACTCTCCCATAATCTTGACCACGTTTTTAACTGTTGTCTCAGGGAGATAATCGTAATGGTCATTACTGGTGAGAATATCATTAGGGATTTGGGCACTGCGTAGTAAGGTGTAGATATCACCATCAATATGTTTGAACAGTTCCGCGAACAATTCGACTTCTTTCTTATCGACAACTGTCATTATCTGAGGAGTATTTGGCATCCTTTCCCTTATCTATTCATTCACGAACTCAAATTATCACCTTTTTTAAGATAGCAGAACAAACGCCGCGTTACCTAGACCTACTAACCGGATGTCTCCGTCAAAATAAAGAATAAACAAACGGTTAGTAGCCAAACTCGTGTTTACTGACTTGGTAGATTACTGAACGGCTAAGTCCGCTCTGCGTACCCAGAATGCTCGTATATGATCATAAATCAGATTAAACACAAACGCGTAAATGGTAATAAAAATGGTCACGCCGATATCCATTAAAAATGCCTGCCAAATCCCCACATCAAGTAAGTAAGCCATAACTGGGATCGTCGCCACCAGCAAGCCTGCCTCAAATAGCACGACATGAAAAACACGTAACTTGAGCGAACGCTTTGATTTTTCACCCGTGAAGTAGCGATCAAAAATGCGGTTGAAACAGTAGTTCCAAATCATCGCGATGGTCGCAACAACTATCATGGTTCCTGATAAGGTATTCACATCATGATCAGTAAATATCGCTAAGCCTATAATTGATAGTGTTACGGCCAATACTTCAAATAACACAGAGTGAAACACTCTTTCTAACGTACTCATACATTCCTCTAAATAATCTATTACGTGTTGGATTAGCTCGGATT
Organism: Vibrio sp. 10N.247.311.13; assembly: GCF_041467595.1. Classification (NCBI taxonomy): domain Bacteria; kingdom Pseudomonadati; phylum Pseudomonadota; class Gammaproteobacteria; order Vibrionales; family Vibrionaceae; genus Vibrio; species Vibrio sp. 10N.247.311.13. Next base: position 48,950 of record NZ_JBFSUX010000016.1, read on the forward strand.
ATGTCATCGGAAATAATAAGAGAAAGTTAACAGCCATCACGATTAGTGATAGCCTGAGCATTATCATCCCATTTGGTATTGAGCGAGAGGTAACATGTACAGTTTTGAGCAACTAAAAGTCTTCGTCACCGTGTGTGAAAGTGGCTCTTTCTCTGCCGCCGCTCGCAAACTGAAACGCGCTCAGTCTGGAGTCAGCCAATCGATAGCGAATCTCGAAATAGCCATCGACCAAGAGCTGTTTAACCGAGAGAAAAACATCCCCGTTTTGACCAACACAGGTAAAGCGTTATTGCCTGTCGCTAAGTCGATTCTCGACCAACAAAAGTACTTCGACCAAAAAGTAGAATCGCTCACACAAGAAGATGAGCACGAACTGATCATTGCGGTTGATGAAAGCATCATAGATAAGAATTTCATTAAGATAATCAGCTCACTGGCCGATCAGTTCCCAATCACGCACTTCGATATTATTACGACCTCAACCTTCGATGTGGAAGACCTGGTGAGACGTGGCAAAGCGCAGATTGGCATCATCTATGCGGATGGTGAACTTAAAGTGGATATGGACTTCTTCTTACTGGGCCAAGCCCGCTTTCTTACGGTTAGCTCCGCCACCCACGAACTCAGCCAAATGTCGGTAGTACAAGACTCAGATCTAAAGCGCTATCGCCAATGTGTGCATCGCAGCTCAAAACAACGCGAACTGTGGTTCACCTACGGTATTAGCTCGATGCTTTGGTACGCCAACAACCACAAGACCATTGTTGATCTCGTTGAACAGAACGTGGGTTGGGCTAATGTGCCCGAGATGATGGTGATGGAAGGCATTCAAAAAGGCGACCTTGTGGCGTTGCCTGTTTCGCACGAGCATGGTGGTTGGATTACTCCAGTGGGTTGTTTGGTGTCTCGCAGCCACATCAATGGCCCAGTGCTCACTAGCCTTATTGAAAAGCTTAAGGGGCACTCACTGCAATACAATCAATGGCAAGCCAACTAAACTCCCCCAATTCTTGAGTTCAGCCTATTTCAGCAACGGAATCCTAAGTCAATGACGGTGGTGCTTTCTCCACCGCTACCTCATTTCTGCTTATCTTGCCGATAAATATCTTTGTCGTGTGGATAAAACACCCTAGTTGATGTCCAAAAGTGACCTAACTACACTGCGATCCCAACCGGGTGTGTCTTTTCAAACGAATGTAGACAGACCCAAATCGCTCTTTAACATCATTGACCCAACTTCAAATCTCCTAGATAAGCGCTCAGCCTTGCAGTTGCTTATGCCGGTTTCAAATAGATCACTTTTTGAATATTAATTCGCACCCAGTTTATGAGCGCTCTTTGAGTGCTTTTTTATATCTAAATGAACCTTTTGGAAAATTTGTCGTGAACGTTTTAAGAAATATTTGCCCTGAGAAAATGGGCAAAGAGCGTAACAAACGAGAGTATGATTTACGCGTACTTAATTGTGTCAGTGAAAGCGAATATGAATCGCGTATGGCAGTTTGGAATAGCTTAACTTTGGTTGCTACTCCGTCTGTTTCAGAAACAAAAGGCTTCATCGATGAGGCTTTCAACAAACTTCAGCAAGACTTGAAAGAAGCAAGCCGCGAGTTATCGATTAACTACACGGACTTCATCGCAATGGCGCATGAAGAGATCAACTACATTAAGGTGTTTGTTGCTGATAAAACAGCACAATACGGTTGGTACGCTGCGATCGTTCTTATGGTCATCGGCACGGTTGCTCTTTGCATTCAATAGCCAAACGATGTGTTAGATAGAGCACCTTAAATGCTCTATCGATAAGCACACCTAGCACGACTCCCTGCTTGTGCTTTAACTAGAAAACAGATGACCAACCTCATTTGTTTTCTAGTTCTACTCCCCTTCAATCTCCCATCAGAGATAGCAGATCCTGCGTCGCTTGTTTTGGATCTTCAGCGTGACATATCGCAGATACCAGTGCTAACCCATGAATACCGCTCTCAACTAACTGCGGGATGTTCGATTCGTTAATTCCACCAATACCGACAATCGGTAGCTTCGTTGTTTCCAAAGCCATTTGAATGCCTTCATAACCCCAGTGTTTCTTTAGATTCGTCTTGGTCGGTGTGTCAAAAAGCGCACTGAGGCCAATGTAATCGATCGGCAAACTATCGGCTTCTTGAAGCTGTTGCTCAGTTTCGATCGACAGACCAAGAATCTTGTCTGGGCCAATCAACTGACGGGCTAACTCTGCAGGCATATCCGATTGCCCTAAGTGCAAACCATCGGCGTCGACAGCCAATGCAACGTCCACTCGGTCATTGATGATCAGCGGAACACCGGAGCCAGCCAGAATCGACTTAACCGCTTGTGCTCGTTCAATGAAGGCTCTTACGTCCCCATGTTTTTCTCTTACTTGAACCATAGTAACGCCACCCGCGACCGCTTGTTCAACCACGAACTTAAGCGTTTCTAAATCTTGTTGGTCATCCGTTACTAAGTAGAGCTTATAAGGGTTCATTTCGTACCTTTGGAGTCGATGTCTAAAATTGGCGTTGCACCATTTTACCGACAAATCACATCATGTGCATGGAAGTTAATACTAAATTAGCTCAATGACACACGCACCATCAGATACGCAACTCGTTGAAAGCGTGCCGAAAAATCTGAATTTTTTAACTAAAGCGTTACTTATTACACAAAGAATTCACTTCAAGCATGCCCAGAACGCTGTTTTATGAAATACTCCACCGTGAAGGAATCAGGTAAATATAGGGATAGTTATGCGCCACCTTTCTATAGCGCTCAAGATCAAGCTGGGTTATGCCATCTGCTTGCTCTTTTTCGTCATTTCAGGCTTTGTGAGTTACAAAGGTATCCAAACCTTGTCGAACGGCTTTAGCCAATACAGTGAGCTCAGCCAAAAAGCGACATTATCAAGCAACATTCAAGTGCACTTTCTTCAGATGCGTTTAGCTTCTGAACGTTACTTAGAGTCATTGGATGAACAGTACGAAACGAATTATCAATCAAGCAAACTTGCGATTGATGATCTGCTCAACAACTTAATCCAATCCACCACCAAAACCGATAGCCTAGCTAGCCTGCAATTAGTGCAAGACAGCGTGGCGGCCTTTGATGTGGCTTATGGGTCAATGAAACAGAGCCAACTGCTCATTGACCAACTGGTCAACGTTGAGATGGTCAAACGAGAAACCAACGCACTGAAAGCAGCTCAGAGCTTGTTGTATGAGTCATACAATAACAATGATCCAAACGCGAGCTTATACGCGGGCATGTTGATGGAGAACTTCCTCGCAGCCAAGATCACCGTACTCAGTTACTCAAACAACAACGACCTCAAAACCTACGAAGCCGGTAAAGACATCTTTGAATATGCTCTGCCAGGTATCGAGGGCGATATTGAGTCTCTTAAATCATCTCCTTATCAAAGTGAACTGATTGAAGATTTCTCTAACCAACGTGAAGCGTACGCGAAAGGCTTTGAACAAGTTCACCAACAGATGCTGGAGAACACTCAAAGAACCGCTACCCTCGCCTCTATTGGTGACAGCTTAGCGATTTCGGTAGCTGATGCTCAGAGCATTCTAGAACAACAGAAACAAGCCTTAACACCAGAACTGCAAGCCAGCGAAAAGCGCTCGATTCAAATCATCATATTGCTGACGGGTGTCGCTTTAGTTATTGGCATGACGAGCGCCGTGTTGGTGACTCGCTCTATTACTAAAGGCATCGCACAAGTTAAACAGATCACCAACGAGCTTTCTCAGGGCAACCTGAATGTGGAAGTGAACATTGAGAGCAAAAATGAGATTGGCGAACTGCTGACTAATATGGAGATCACCATTGAATCTCTGCGCGATATTGTTGGCCAAGTGAACCGTTCTAGCGTGCGTATTGGTGAGATGTCGGAGTCACTCAATCAAGTGACCAATAACAGCTCGACCAACGCAACACAATTGAATAGCGAGATGATAAATATCTCTTCTGCCGTTGATCAATTGGCTTCCAGCACATCAGAAATTGCTGCAAGTGCTAACCACGCGTCTCAAGTTGCTAACCAAGCAACCGAGAATGTGGCGATGGGACTCAAAGAAGTAGACAAAACACTGCATGAAATTGGCAGCGCCGATGAAAGCATGCAGGTCAGCAGCCAGAAAGTGACTGACCTACACAAAGAGTCGATGAACATTGGTGCCATTCTTGAAGTAATCAAAGGCGTTTCTGAGCAGACCAACCTGTTGGCATTGAATGCGGCTATTGAAGCTGCGCGCGCAGGTGAACAAGGTCGCGGATTTGCAGTAGTAGCCGATGAAGTAAGAACGCTCGCTAAACGTACCCAAGACTCTGCTAGCCAGATTGATGAGCTCATCACCTCACTACAACGTGGCGCTAAAGATGCGTTAGAGTCTATCAAAGAGAGCCACAGCACGGTTTCAGACGCTTCAACGCAGGCGCAGCAAGCTTCTCAGAACTTACATGTGATTAATCAACACATCCAAGATCTGAACCAAGCCAACAGCCAAATCGCGGTGTCGGTTGATGAGCAGGATCGTCTTACCAAATCACTGGGTGAAAACGCGCAAGGTGCAAACACTATTGCTCAAAGCAACCAAGAGTCGGTAAGCAGCATTTCAGGTGCAGCGAGCGACTTAACCGAGGTTGCTCATCACCTAGAGAGCCAAGTTAACCGATTTAGAACCTAGCCAGCCAGTCTATACACAGCTGACACAGTTCCAAACCAGTAATAAAAAGCCCCCTACACATAAGTGTCGGGGGCTTTTTTAAGTTAATCTAACTCTAACTTGTGGCTTAGAGTTAGATTAGCCCTACTGAATCTTCAAGCGTTGAATCAGAGTCTCTTCGTCTAACTGATACAACTCATCAAGCAAGTTAATTTGCAAGCTACCTGGGCCGCGAGAGTTTTCAGCCGCGATTTCACCAACCACGCCTAATACCGCTGCTGCAGCTAAACCACTATCATCACCAACAGCCGCGAAAGCACCCGTCAATGCAGTTAAAGTACACCCCATACCCGTCACATACGGCATCATTTGGTGTCCATTGTTTAACGTCACCACGCTGTCTTTGGTGACAACGTAATCTGTCTCACCAGATATCACCACATTTGCACCGTATTCAGCCACTAAGCACTGTGCAGCACCTAACGCAGCATCACTGCTATCAAGCGCATCAACGCCTTTGCTCTGCGCTTGCTCGCCCGCTAACGCGATAATCTCAGACGCGTTACCACGAATGATCAATTTATCCGCTAAACGTGCAATTTCACGAGAAGTCTCGGTACGCAGTGTACTTGCGCCACAACCCACAGGGTCAAGCACCACAACCTTGTTGTTCGCGTTCGCTTGCTCAGCAGCAAAGCGCATTCTTGGCGTCCAAACACTGTCTAACGTGCCAATGTTAATCACAAGCGCGCCAGAGAAAGACATCATCTCTGCCAGCTCTTGCTGTGAGTGCGCCATGATAGGCGAAGCGCCAATCGCTAATAACGCATTGGCCGTATTGTTCATCACAACGTAGTTGGTGATGTTCACCACCAGTGGTTTTTGCTCTCGTACTGCGCGTAACGATTGAATAATTTGTTCAGTTAGCATGGGATAGATCCTTATTCGTTAGAAGTCACTTTAAACAGCTAGAGAATCATTAAGAGCGTTCAGCCCTTGCTGCCAAAAAGCCACTTCCATACGCGTTGCGGTTTTGAAGATATGAACGATGTTCTGACCGCGCTCGCTGTTGATATCAATTTCAGCAAGCAGCTGATTGAAGTATTCTGCGCCCGTTGCCACGCCAGATTGGAACTCTTCTCCGCCGTAAAGCTGAAGCCAGCTCGCGTATGGGTTGCCTTCTAAAACAGTATCGCTGCTTTCTAACAACGCTTTACCGATCACAGCGTAACCAATGGAACACGGAGCCAGTGCCGCATAAAGATCGACAAGATCACCCGTCATGCCTGCATCCAGAACGTAGCGCGTGTAAGCAACTGTACCGAAATCTTCCGGTTCGTTTTCTAGGTCAGATTCGGTTAAACCCCACTGACCACAGTAAGTCACGTGGTGAGAGATTTCAGAATCTAGCAGAGCATGAACACTTGGCAGTGCACGACGCATATCAGCCAGTGTTTTCGCCTTGTAAATCGCCAGTGCATAAGCGCGAGCGTACTGCTTCAAGAACAGAAAATCTTGCTTCAAATAATGCAGAAAACACGGCTGAGCAAGAGTGCCGTTTGCCAGCGTTTTAACAAAATCGTGCTCAGTGTACTCTTGCCAATCTTGTTGACAGGCTTGGATTAAGTCTTGGTATTTCATAAGATTCCTTAGTCAAAAGTCGGTACGTAGTCAGCGGCTTTTGGTAGTGATTTGATAATGCCTTTGTCGAACATGAACTGTGCGTAATCGTCGTAACGTTTTAGATCAACCGCTGAAGGGCGAAGTGCAAAACGAGTCAGCGTGTCATTCCATGCGCGTTGATTGAGCTCGTTGTTCAACGTATCTGGTGAATACGCAACAAACTCGCTCCATGACTCTTGTGGGTGGTTCACGATGTAAGTTGTCGCTTGCTCTAATGCTTTGTTGAACGCTTTGATCGCTTTATCATCGTGCTGCTTTGCGTTCGCAACAAAGATCAGCTCATCGTAAGCTGGCACACCGTGCTCTTCTGGGAAGAACGCTTTTGCTTTAAAACCTTCAAGGGCTAGCTGGTTAGTTTCGAAGTTACGTAGGCCACCCCAGATTGCATCTACCTTGCCTGATGCCAATGAAGATGAAAGTGCCCAACCGACATTGATGGTTTGCACGTCTGTAAACGCAACATTTTCTTGTGCTAGCATGGTGCCGATAGTCGCTTCTTCGTTACCCGCAATCGCGATACCGATCTTTTTGCCTTTCAGATCCGCTAATGAATCGTTCTTGCCGTTATCCAGTACCATTAGCGTGTTCAGTGGCGTCGCGATAAGGGTTGATGCACGAACTAAAGGAAGACCCGCTGCCACATCCATGGTTAAACTTGGTTGGTAAGTTACCGCTAAATCAACCTTACCTGCTGCGACAAGTTTCGCTGGCGTGCTTGGGTCTGCTGGTTCTTGGATTTCAACCTCTAAGCCTTGGTCAGCAAAGTAACCACGCTCTTGAGCAATCACAATCGGGCCGTGGTTCGGGTTTACAAACCAATCCAACATCAATGTCAGTTTCTTTTGTTCAGAGTCCGCTAGAGCATGACCTGAAACTAACGAAGCAAGCAGTGCCACTGCACCTATCAATTTTGTATTTTTCACGGTTAACCTTTCCTTTTGAGTATTATTATTGTGTTTATAGAGCTAATTTTTAACGAAGTTTTGTTTAGATAAATAGCGTGAGCGAAGCTTTATTAAACAAGTGTTATCGAACCATCACTGGTTCTCCCAAGGGATAGCTTTTTTGAGTAACTTGTCTGTGATGAAGTAGAGCGAGATAGACAGCACCGCCAAGATGAATAAGGCAGCAAACATCTCATCAATGATCATGCGTGCGTTGGCTTGCAGCATTAGGTAACCCAGCCCTTCACTCGAACCAACCCACTCCCCGACGACTGCGCCAATTGGAGCAATCACCACAGCGACACGAATGCCAGACGCCAAAGTTGGCAGCGCAGCAGGCAGTTGGATATAACGCAACAATTGCCATTTCGATGCACCCATGGTCTTAGCAAGATCAAGATAGCCCGTCGGAGTATTTCGCAGGCCGTCGTAGCAACAGGTAGTTACAGGGAAGAAGATAATGATCGCCGCCATCACCACTTTTGAGGCGATGCCATAGCCAAGCCACAACATCAATACTGGAGCAATCGCAAACACAGGAATCGCTTGGCTAGCGATTAAGATAGGTAACAGCCAGCGTTTTAGTGGTTCAAACATCAACATCTGTAGGGCGAAAAATAGCCCCATCGACAAACCGAGTAGCAAGCCAAGTAAGATCTCTTGCGCAGTCACCCAAGTGTGTTTGAGCAATACATCGTAGCGTTCGAATAGTTTAATAAAGACTTCTGCAGGCGCTGGCAGAATGAAGCCTGGCATCTCGAAGATAACCACCACCAGTTGCCATAAACCGAGAATCACGGCGCTGCTGATAAGCAAACGCATAACGGGATTCATCTGACGAGGACGTGTAGTGGTAGTCTGTACGTTAGCTGAACGAGCCACAGCTTCGCTTCGCGTTAGATCATTCATAATCTCGCTCCAACTGATCTAAGATCGCTTGTTGCAACTCAGCACATTCACCGTCTAACACTCGTGGTGTTGATGTGAGAGGCACAGACAGTGACTGTGCATTCGCAGGTGTGCCTTGCAACACATACAAGTTATCCGCCAAACGCACCGCTTCTTGTGGATCATGAGTAATCAACACAACGGTTTTATCTCTTAACAATTCACACGCTAAACTTTGCAGCTTGTGTCTCGTTACCGCATCCAGCGCAGAGAACGGCTCATCCATCAACACGACTGGCTTGTCTTGCATTAAGGTGCGAGCCAAAGCAACACGTTGACGCATGCCTCCAGACAATTGATCCGGCATCGCATTCGCATAATCAGCCAAACCAACCGCAGCTAACAACTCTAGTGCTTGATTGGTTTGCAGTGCTTTATCAGAAACTGGATTTTGAAAACGATGACTCAGGCAAACATTGTCGATGACCGATAGCCATGGCAGTAACAAGTCTTGCTGCGCCATGTAAGCGATGCGGTCCGTTAAAGGCAATTCATCGGACGTTGCCAATGTGCCCTGCCACTCCACCTTGTCGTCCAGCAAGCCTGCCAGATAACGCAATACCGTGGTTTTTCCGCAACCACTTCGACCCAGCAATACCGTCCACTTACCTGCGTTTAAGCTAAGCGACAACCCAGACAAGGTCGCGTACTCGCTGTCTCGGTAACGTAACGTCGCGTTGCTGAGTTGAACGCCAACCGTATTAACGGACATTACCGTGTCCAGCGAAGAAGTGATTTACCGGGCCATGACCTTGACCAACTTGCAACTCATCAGCATGAGCAATCGCGCGAGAAATGTATTGTTTGCCTAGGTCAACAGCTTCTGCCAGCGTGTTGCCCTGAGCCAAGAAAGAAGCAATGGCAGATGAAAGCGTACAGCCAGTGCCGTGGGTGTTTTTAGTCGGGAAACGCTTCGCGCTAATCAAAGCTGACGAGGTTGGCAGAATCAGAAGATCGTTACTGTTTTCGTCCTTCTCCAAGTGGCCACCTTTCAAGAGAACAGCTTTAGCACCTAGTGCGCGTAAATCTTCAATCATGCCCTGCATTTCGGCTTCGCTTTCAGGGACAGCTTTGCCTGTAAGTGCAGCGCCTTCTGGCAAGTTAGGAGTAATGATGTCTGCCAGCGGAATCAGCTCTTGTTTTAGCGTCGTAATTGCCGAGTTTTCTAACAGCAGATCACCACTTGTCGCGACCATCACAGGGTCAATCACTAAGTGTTTAGGTTGGTATTGTTTGATTTTGTCCGCGACGACTTTGATGATTTGCGAATCGGCCAACATACCGACTTTCACAGCCACGATATTCAGATCAGTAAAAACCGCATCTAACTGACTGGCAACATGGTCGAGTGGGATAGGAAAAATGGCGGAAACGCCTTGCGTGTTCTGGGAAGTGATAGCGGTAATTACCGAACAAGCGAAACTACCTGTAGCAGACATAGCTTTAATATCAGCTTGGATACCTGCACCACCGCCACTGTCAGAACCCGCGATAGTTAAAACAATCGGAGTATTCGTGCGAATCGTGTCTTCTGCAGAGTGCTGTGAAACTGAGGCTTTTGGCGTTAAATCTTTTGAAATAGAACTGTGTGTCATTGTCGCTCCTACTATCTTACAAGACGTAGGAGAACGAACACCGATCGAAGGAGAAGTCGCATTAGGCTCATGAAAGTTTTCATGGGTGCAGACGTAGATCGAGTGCTTATAGTTCCCTACGCCAGTGTTAACTGAATCAGGTTCAACGGGTCTCGACTAACGATCTCAGCAAACACCAAATAAGGTATATGCCCCCCGACTATTGATAGCGATAGTAACAGCACTCTCACAACTGAGATACTGATTTTATTCAATTATAAGAATTACGCATGAATAAATCTCAATTAGGCGTGACAAAACAAATACTTATAACGTTCCTTTAGATGGCTTCGACTGTATCAACAAGCACAGCACAATCAGAAACATACCTAGCCAACCTATAAAAGGAATCAGCTCACCGACAACGCAGACGGCAAGCACCGCTGCAACTACTGGTTCAAACAGAGTCAGCAGATTGGCGCTACTCGCGGTAACATGGCGTAAACCAAAACTGAAGGCGATATAGCCCAAGCATTGTGGGATTAACGTCAGATAACTGATGACTAATACGTTAATCTGCGAGGAAAACAGGTTCTCCCCCGTAAACCAGAGTGTTGGCAGCAACAGCATCGCGCCGAGGCCAAAAATACTGCCCATCGCCGCTTGAGACTCAATGTCCTTGTCTATCAGTGCTTTTGTCGCCCAAGAATAAATGGCGTAACACAACCCAGCGAGCAAACCTAAAGCAATACCCAACAGCTTGAGATCATCACCTGACTCATTCGTAGATGAAGATTCTGAAAACACCAACAACCCAATACCCACCACACCAATCGCAAAGCTAGTGAGCCAACGTTTGTTGATATTATTCTTTTTGCTAATCAGACACTCTAACAATGCCGAAAAGAAAGGCGCGGTTGCAATCGAAACCACGGTACCAATCGCCACGCCTGATAATTTCATTGAAGAATAGAAAGCTAAAGGATAGACCGCCAAAGCCAAAGCGCTCACTGCCAACAGCCTCTTGTTCTGCAAAAGTTTGTCGAAAGCGAATAGGATTTTTCGATACGCCAAGCCCGCTTGCATTAGGCCACCGACGCCCATAGAAAAAGCACCAATTGCTAATGGGCTTAGGTCAGGCGCAAAACTTGCGGCGGTGCCTGTCGTGCCCCATAAAATAGAAGCAAACAAGATGGCTAAAGTGCCCGTTTGGAATTCGTTAACGCGATTGATGGCAAGATTCATTTCTATTACCCAATTTTCAGTTCTGAAATAGATAATAGTGAAGATTGATAAAAGTTAGTTTGCCGAAAGGACGCTATTGTTGTTTCTAAAGACTGTCTTTCATTGAGCCTAGAAACGCCCTTGGAGACATGCCAAAGTGCTGAGAGAAGCGACGACTGAAAGCAGAAACATCACTATACCCCACATTTTCAGCAATCAACTGAACCGGTAAATCGGTGTGGGTTAACAAGGCTTGGGCTTTCTCCATGCGATATCGAGTAATGTATTTAAGCGCACTGATACCCAGACATTCTTTGAAGCATTTTTTGAATTGAGTGGGGCTCAAACAGGCCGTTTCTGCAAGTTGTGAAATGGATAACGGCTGGGTGTAGTTATCCGCGATCAGCCTTTGTACCGCGCGGATTCGAGGGTCGATGCTCTTACTCACTTGTTGTTGTTCTAACAGCAGTGAAAACACATCCAAGATTGATGACTCAATACCACTATCGACCTGATATTCCAGCTGCTTCTCAACAAACAGCAAGAAGCTCATCAAAGGTGGCGTTATCGTGAAAACCGAGAGCTCATGTTCTAACAAGTGCTGCGGTAACTCTGCCATATCCGCGACAATAAACCGCGCGGCTTCATCCGCCTTAAACGCATGCGCTGTGGTTACTGGAATCACCACACATTCGCCCACGGCCACTTTGCCGACATACCCCACCATCTCGATATTGATACTGCCTTGGATCGGCAATACCAGTTGATGATGATCATCATGAGCATGGGTATTAAATTGCTTGGTGTAAGATCGAATGCTTAAGCTAGATTTCATGAGCAACACCGGAGTACATTTCGCTAGGTTCAAGTAAGAGATACAAAGTTACATTATCACTTCCCTAGAGTCACACTCAATGCACATCAAATTCATGCTTAACTAGGTGACATGATCAAAAACGGCCTCTATAAATGAGAGGCCGTATTTATTAGAGTGGTAAATCACGTTAAAGATTTAAAACGATACTTGGTTATCCTGACCAACCACTACCTGAACACTATTTTGAACATCATAGATTTCAAAACCATCAGCAACCGGATCAGCATTGTCTTCATCACTGTCATGCTGTGCAGTACAGGTATAACCTAATGAATAAGTACCTGGATCAATAAAGCCCAGTGAGAATTCAAAATTAGTTTGGTCTTCACCAAGCACAACCGAAGCTGAAGTGACGGGTTTTACTTCCTCACTACCACCAATCGGTGTCATGTCATCTTTGTCGACGTTTCCTTCATACAAATAAACCGATTGAACGAAGGTATTATCATTTGTAGGGTTACAAGCTCCAAAAGTTGTTGTCGCTACAGTGCCTTCAATGTTTCCTGTCTCAACCGTATTGATAAGGCTTACAGACGTTCTTTGAATGGTGTAATCAGGGAAAGTCGAAGTGTTCTTTAGACCACGTCGAAGATCGAACTCGACAACAAAATCGTTACTTTGTTGGTTCACATTAAATGAATCATTAAAGTAAAGCACGCCAGCGTTATCTTCTTTACCTACACCTTGCGGACACGCACCTTCACCTTTCACCGTTAACTCATGGGTCGTATCATCGTTTTCTATCACGTAAGATGGATCTGTTGGATGATCGCCATCATTCGCAAACACACACAACTTATAGCTGCCTACCGGAATGACCTCATTTTCAATCAAAGGAAGCGCATCACTGCCTTGGTAATCCAGCAAATTCACACTTAATGGAATCGGATCCTCACCATCTGGCAATGGATCGCCATTTTCATCAACGTAGTCGCCGTTTTCGTCCGTTTTATACACATCATATATCAGTGGCGAACCTCCCCCTTGAGGAAGTAAAGCGACCTTACTGAATGTCACGGTGACGTCTTTAACATCATCAATGGGCGCATCACTCACACTCAAGGTAATGGGTGTCGTGCTGCTTGATGAACCTGAATCACCGCCACAACCAACAAGCCCAGCCAGCACAAGGCTCGCTAAAGCGGTTTCCTTTAAATACTTCATAACTCATGTCCTATAAATCACTGCTTAATAGAGGGCTTAGTTTGTTGCCCTCTTATTCTTTTCCTTAATGTGACACATAGATAAACCGCGCTTATGGCCCAAATCGGCTAGCCCTATTATTTAGGGCTGTCTTCATCCAAAAACTCTGTTCATCAAGGTGCACATATCAGGTCGCACATAGGTTAATTAAGTCTAGTAAGTAAATTGTCAGTAGTCGCGCATATTTGGCAAGGTTGCTGTCAATTGTGTTGGAATGGTCGGTATGTATAGGGTCGGAGAGGATGATTGAAAGCACTCAAATCAAAATAAAAAATCGCCACCAAGATCAAAAAAGGCCGTTAAGACAGCCTGTTGCTGAACTTAAACGACCTTTTTATTGAATGTGGATTAAGCTAATTCGATATTAGCTCATTCAAATTCACTTATTTTTGAAGTTGCTCTTTAGCCGCTTCAACCTTAGAAAAATCTAGGCCAAGCTCTTCAACTGCTTCTTTGACTAGCGCAGGGTTTTGCATTACCTGACCCATCAGCATTTGAAGCTTATCTTGTGGTAAACCAAGTTGGCTGATTGTCGCCATTGCTGCAAGAGGGTTCTCTGTCAGCGTTTTGAATAGCTCACTGATCTGCTCGTCGCTAATATTGTTCTCTTTCAACATCGCTAAAATCGGGTTCATTTTTTTGCCTTTGAAACACTAAATTAAATAGGAGCACAGCATATCATCTAGCTGTGCTCGATTGTACTAACAAGTGAAGCTTTGGTTTAACACGAACTGTGCTTTTCCCAAACGCAAATAATGTTTGGGCTTAACGAGATTCCAATGGGTAAGAGCGGTAGCTCCACATACCATACGTTCTCAGTGCGTCACGGTAGATGCCTAGAAGCTCACCACTGCTCGCTTTCTTAAGATCTTCTAGCGGCTTGTCTGGGTAAGAAACCGTATCGAAGGTAATGCCCTGAGGGCCCGTTTGCCAGCTAGCGATTTCAAACAGAGTTTGACCACGACGAACGTGGCTCGCCGAACTAATAATGGTCGCGTGCTTAATATCATGACGAGCAAGCGCGTAGCTACTGAATAAGGCATTTCCTACCGTGCTGGTCGCGTAGTTCTCTTCAATGATACGATCTTTGCTTACCCCTTTTGAGATAAGCCAATCCGCCATTAACTTGCTTTCAGTCTTATGGTTCTTCGGCACGCCGCCGGTTAACACGATCATCGCGTCTGGGTTCGCTTTCGACATTGCTAATGTGGTTTCAAGACGTTCAATCAAGATCTCATGCATAGAACCATCAGGGTTAAGCGCGTAACCCAAAGTGACGATGGCACCGTGCTCATCCAATAAACCTTTGTCTGCCGACTCTTTCAGTGGTGTTTCTAACACGCGGTCAACCGTAGCAAAAATACGTTTGATGTCTTCTGCTTTACCCTTGTTCAGGCTTTCCAGTTTCTCCATGTGCTTGTTGGATTCACTGTCATTGCCTTCGAATCTCTGCCAAACAGCAAGATACGCATGTAGGTCGACATCATCTGGCGCAACCGTCAATGCTTGCTCAAACAGCTCAATAGCGCGCTCTGCATTCTTGTTGTAGATCTGAGCGTTCGCTGCCGAGATCAACAAATCAGTACGGTAAGGTTCTAACTGGTAAGCTTCTAACAATCGGTTGGTCACAATTTCCATGTTGCTTGGCATTTTAGCCGTGAAGCCCGCGTGAGAAATTCTTGCCGGAGACTTAAATGCCTGCAACGCATCAAGAAGTAGTTGGTCGACAACTTGTCGCTTAGTCACCAACTGCGCGTAATCTGCAGAAGCCTGTACAGCGCCATCGTTAGCAGCAAAAGAGTAAGGTGTTGCGCCAAAAGCGAGCATGCCACCAAGAGCGAGGGCGATAATGTTCTTTTTCATGGAAAGATCCTGTGTCGTTAAGTGTTTCACATCAGATTTGCTCACCAATGTAAGCCGCCAAGATTAAAAAACCGTGAACCAAACCTTACTCTCCAAGGTTAATATTCATTTGTTGCATAAGGTGTGGCTGCAGATCACGATTTTATGCGCCAGAGTAAGCTCAAATATCCAGATAGCTTCGAGTTATGAGGAGCGCCCTTGATGACTTTGGAATATTTAACTTCGAATCCCACATCCCTATTCCATCTAAACCCGTAAGTTTCGAAGCTCTGTCTTATTTCTAAACGTGCGTTTATGTTCATTATTTCAGCAACTTAAAACGCGATTCCCCTACCAGTCGACGCTAATTCACGTTTACACAGCCAAGTTCAAAGGCACAGAGTGTGATATCAAATCAGTCAATTCACAGAAAATTCAAAAATCATTTATTGAACGATCGTTCAAGTGATGATTTAATGAATCACCAATACAAGGAGTTACCCCATGCTTAAGTTCTATTTTCACCAAACACCCAACCCAATGAAGATCGCTCTGTTTCTAGAAGAGACAGGCCTAGATTTTGAACTTGTTCCTGTCGATACCTTAAAAGGCGAGCAACACACACCGGAATATCGTTTGATCAATCCAAACGGCAAAACGCCCGCGATTGAAGATGATGGACAACGTGTATTCGACTCTAACGCTATCCTGCTCTACCTATCTGAGAAAACAGGCAAGCTAGCTGGTCAGCCAGAAGACAGAGCTGAACTATTATCTTGGATGATGTTTATCGCCAGCGGACTTGGTCCATACTCTGGCCAATCGGTACACTTCCGTCATGCTGCGCCAGCAGGCTTAGATTACGCGGTAAATCGTTATCTACGCGAAGCACAACGTCACTACGAAGTGTTAGAGAAACACATGGAGGGTCGTGAGTTTTTCGTCGGAAATGAGTACACCATCGTCGATGTCGCGGCATGGGGTTGGATTGACAAAGCACCTTTCGTGCTTGGTGAAGAAGGCCTAGAACCTTACCCGAACTTGAAGCGTTGGTTTAACGCAATCAACGCCCGCCCTGCCGCACTGCGCGCTCGCGAAATCGGCAAAGACGTTGAATTTAAAACCGAACGTGATGAAGAAGCGAAACGAGCACTGTTTCCTTCGAATTTCCCAATCAACGAATAATTCAGCATGAAGTAAACGATGTGGAGCGAAAGCTCATTACTGGGCGAGCTATCTAAAAATCAATAGTATTGTTTCTATTAACTGATACCACACTAGTTAAAATATCAATACTTTTGATATAGCTATTGTAAGAACCCTTACCGACATCCGATGGTGTCTCTGTCGGTCGTGCCGGGGAAAAGTCCTGAATCAGTTACTCTGGATCGCAGCGAATTTGTAAAGCATATGTTAGGCATGAATTAAACTTCGACTACAAAGCATAAACTTATTTTCAAGATACCAAATGAAAAAACAATCATGTGACAATCAACTAAAGAGACGATAAATGAGTTTTACAAAGACTAATAGCATTTGAAAGTAATATTAATTTTTGAATGCTAATTCAAATAATTAGGCGTTCTGATAGTTTTGCTTTTTTCGTTAATATTCTAGGCAACAAAATGAGATCAGGCTGCCTTAGTGCTTTACTTGTTACAATATCTGGTACGTGCTATCTGTCTAAAGGTTTTTCAGGACTTGAGAATCAGTTTGGTATGGTATGGGCAGGAGCTGCGTTAATCGTCTTAATCGTGTTTAATTTGACGCTGCCACTCTCTTTAGGCGCTTACTTTTATACTACAAGTATATTAGGTTGGCACTGGTTTGAGGCATCATTATTCACGTTAGTACTAATAACCATCATAGTTCCTGCGATCATTAAATCTGTTAGTCACATTCTAAATCCAGCGTCTTCTGAAAATTAGACAGATTATTAGCGCGCAGGTTTAATGACATTGATTTTATCAATTTCACGTAAAAAAAGAGCCGCTAAAAAGCGGCTCTTGATTTTCAAACTATTCGAATTCGTTCAGATTACTCTTTACCGAATACGTTGTTCTCTTGCTCTTGTACACGGATAAAAGTAGTACGCTTAGTTAGCTCTTTAAGCTTCGCTGCGCCTACGTATGTACAAGTTGAACGTACACCACCAAGGATGTCAGAAATTGTGTTGTGAACAGAGCCACGGAACGGAAGAAGTACAGTTTTACCTTCTGCAGCACGGTACTTAGCAACACCACCAGAGTGCTTGTCCATAGCCGACTGAGACGACATTCCATAGAACTTCATGTATTGCTTACCGTCTTGCTCTACTACTTCACCGCCAGACTCAGAGTGACCTGCTAGCATGCCGCCTAGCATTACGAAGTCAGCACCGCCGCCGAACGCTTTAGATACGTCACCCGCACATGAACAGCCACCGTCACCGATGATCATGCCGCCAAGGCCGTGTGCCGCGTCGCCACATTCGATGATTGCTGAAAGTTGAGGGTAACCTACACCTGTTTTAACACGAGTAGTACAAACCGAACCAGGGCCGATACCAACCTTAACGATGTCTGCGCCCGCTAGGATTAGCTCTTCAACCATGTCACCTGTTACAACGTTACCAGCAGAGATAACTTTGTTCGGGAATTCTGCACGTACTTTTTGTACGTACTCAACTAGGTGCTCTGAGTAGCCGTTAGCGATATCAATACAGATAAATACGAAGTCTTCGCTAAGTGCCATGATTTGCTTAGTCTTCTCAAACTCAGCTTCAGATGTACCTGTTGAAACAAATACGTTGTTTAGTGTTTTCTTGTCTGCTGTTTTAGCGAACTCAGCCCACTGCTCTACTGTGTAGTGCTTGTGTACTGCAGTCATAACACCGTGCTCTGCTAGAGCAGCTGCCATTTCAAAGCTTGCTACCGAATCCATGTTAGCTGCAATTAC
This sequence comes from Vibrio sp. 10N.247.311.13, assembly GCF_041467595.1. Classification (NCBI taxonomy): domain Bacteria; kingdom Pseudomonadati; phylum Pseudomonadota; class Gammaproteobacteria; order Vibrionales; family Vibrionaceae; genus Vibrio; species Vibrio sp. 10N.247.311.13. The sequence continues at coordinate 66,873 of NZ_JBFSUX010000016.1, forward strand.
TGGAGTACCAGACCATTGACGACCGCTATGCTTGAATGTAAAATCGCGGGTTAATTCAACTTGAGAACGGCTTTTAAGGGTAGAACGCTTCGGACGGAAGAGTACATCTTTGAAACCTAACTTAAGTTCTTGTTCGATACGCATGGTGTTTTCCTTGATTCATAAAATTATGTGTCTCTCGCGAAATGCGTAGTAAAACCGTTGGCAGACGAGTTTACTTTTCTTCGGACACAAAAAAACCGGAGCGTTGGCAGACGCTCCGGTTTTCAGCATTATAGGTCGTGATTTAGTAACAGCAAGTCTGATATTTCATTTTTTTTTATGCTATCCTCTCGAAGATTCCATATCTGGTAAAACCTCCCAAGTAACACTTTCCTACTAAATTCTTACTAATTAATAACTTAGCGAACCAATCACGCAAACGCTGTCGGTTTATTGCGCAATCGTTTTCCTCTCTTTTTTACACAATATCGCCTTCATTAAGCAAATATGTGAAGAAAGTGCCTCGAGATCACATAAAAATCGCACTTTTCTCCAACAAAAAAATGCCTTTTTTCTTAAATAAATTCGATTTTTTTCCAAATTATTTCTGTTTTCGACCAAATTCGGCAAACTCATCGTGCTGTTGGTTAGCATCAAGTATGAAAAATACACCTCAATTCGCTCTATCTTGAAGGCAAGGTTCATTTGGTTTCGACAATCCAAAGTTCGACCTCTATTAAAAGCCACCTAAAACAACAAAATTTATAAACTACCAACAACCGAGAGCATGCTTCTTCATCACCTTATTGCTCTTCAATCTAGATTCAAGAGCAATAAGGTTCGAACAAAGAGAGTTCGCTAAGCTGACAAACAGAGTAAATGGTGGAGATTTGTAGTGAGCAGACGAAAAAGATCGAAGCCTTTAAGGTCAATTGAAGAATAAAAAGCAAAAAAATGGCTAAGGTGATTTACCTTAGCCATTTTTATTCGATGTTTGGATTGCTCTTTTAAAACTATTGAATCATTGCCTAGAAGGTATGTTAGCCCTTTTGAGACATCAGTGCTTCTGCCGTTGCATCCTGAATAGACAAGAACAATGAGGTGACTTGGCCTGTTGGCGAGCGCATTGGGTTAAGCGTGACGTTCTGATACATGAAATCGGCTTGTTGGGTTACAGGCCTAACGTTACGACACTTAAACAGATAAGGCCTTTGTTGCCATGTAATGAAGCTACGACAGCCTAGGTCATAAACGGGCTTGGTTTTGAGCCTAAACCACTCTTCAGGGATCTCAGGGAACAGTTCAAAGATAGACTTACCAATAGCATCATGCGATTGCTTACCGCTATGGTGCGTCATGAAGCCATTCCAAACTTGTACCTGAAAGTCACGGTTAATGACCACCAGCCCCATATCGACGTTTTGAACCATATCCACCATCCAGTGGAACTGTTCAAATTCAGCAGGAAGATTCAGCATATTAAAATTCCTCCATTAGGTAGGCCAATTTGTTGTCTAGAAGAGGCAGAGATTCGTCAACAAACATAAACAGAAGGTCACAACGGATGGAGGTGCCATCAATGTTATAGCTGACTTCGAAGGTCATGGTCTTCTTAAACGAGCCACTGGTATTCTCAATCACTGAATCAATCGAGATGTGTTGCCCAAGCAGAACAGGCGAACTCTGGAAGAAGCGAACTTCAGATTGCTCCCCTAACCCATTCAAGAATGAGCCAACAAGAATATTCGACACATCCATCAGCAGTTCTAGTTCTTCAAGCTGTTCGCTTTCGGTTGGCACCTTCATGAGCTTCTTAAGATCGCTCACGCTGGAGTCACTCAATAACACTAATGCTTCACCTGCGATGCCTTCTCCGCTGAAGCCTTGGCAAACACCCGATACTTGGTCGTTGTCTGCTAGGTCACGAAGTGCCATGTGCAATTCACTCACTTCGAAGATATTCACGTTCGGCAATGGTAAGTGCACAAATACATTAAAGTGGCGCGCCAATGCATCGGCTGCGCGGCCTATCGCAACGTTCGCGACTTCCATATAGATGTCACGTCGGCGAAGTATTGGGAGTTCTAAAGGTGAAGGCGTAATGAGCTGAGGCTGTTTTGGCGGATCAACATGCTCACGTAAAATCGCTTTTAACGCTTCTTTGTCAATCGGTTTTTGCAAAAACGCTTTGGCACCAAGGTCCATGACCTTCTGCTGCGCTTTTGGTTGGATATCACCAGAAACAACCACAACTGGTGTGGTGTCACCTAAACGTTGCATCTCTTCCAATGTGCCATAGCCATCTAATTCCGGCATGGTGAGGTCGAGGAACATCAGTTTGAACTGGTTTTGAGCTAACTCTTCAAGTGCATTAAGCCCATGAACAGCAAAAGTTATATCTGCATTTAGAGAACTAGGCAGTGATCGAGCCATCTGCTTCCTTGCTAACGCAGAATCATCACATATAAGAACTGGGAACGACATAAATGCACCACCGACAAATTAAAGCTAATTCGGACGAGTGTAACAGATCATTATGGTATCAGGTACGGGGTGAATGGATTTATGTGTAGATTATTAGTAAGAATGATGAAACAAGTAGGTAAGCTATTATCTCGCATTATTCTTTATGATAAACAATATGCTACAAAGACAATAGCAACTCAATATTATTGAGTATTAGCACTATTTTATTAAATGGTAGCCTTAATAAGTGAGTTTATTAAGGCTCGGTTTACTCATGCATTTTTCGCTTCTATATGCCCAACGCGTGAGAGCTAATGCAAGTGTCTTATACATCAGAACAAATACAAAAAGCTAGAACTGATAGGTAGGCCATAGAATCAGCAAGGCGAAACGGATAATCACGGCAAAAACCAACAACGCGATACCGAGTCGGTACCATTTGTATTCCGCAATATTCATTGGGATACGCTTGTAGAACATCGTAATCACGCCTTTCCAATCACTACTGCGTCTTCCGTACTGCATCATGCTCGTCAAAACAAACAGTGCGCCAAGCACTAGCATCCCTTTTTCAGCCCAGAACAATCCAACTTCCATTTGTGTAATCCTTGATAAAACGGTGAGCAACTCAAATCATTCTAGTCACCTTTGTTCGATGTTTCTGTAAGACCAAGGTCTAACCTGCTTCTCTGTTTATCCGGATGTAGCAGTTAGCCGTGAGCTATGAGGTGTGAGGTGTGAGGTGTGAAGCAAGCTTAGTTAACTGAACAGCGTGTTCATATCGAGTTCAGCTTGCTCACCTATACTCTTATTTCCACTAACAGGAGAAACTCAATGAAATCACTGAAAAAGTCGCTTTGTGTATTAACTGCTTCAGCTTTACTCGTTACTGCTCCGTTTGTGAGTGCGTCATCACCACAACAACCGCCACAGCCAGCCCTTAGCCCATTGCAAATGGTTATTGCTTCTTTGAATCTAACGGAAGAACAACAAGCGGAAGTGTTCACTCTTGTGCAAGACTATCAATCCGATAGAACTGAAATCGATATGGATAGTGCGATAGAACTTAAGAAAAAGCAGATCGCCTTAGTGACTCAACCTGAGTTTGATGAAGCTGAGATGGAAAAGGTCATCGACACGGTTCAAGCAACCGAGAAATCGATGGTGATGCAAGAAATGCGTCTTAAGAACAACATCTATAACGTATTAACTGAAGAGCAAAAAGAACAATTTAAGACGATGATGAAGTCAGCGCTCTCCGGTGGAAAATAGTTTGGTAGAGAGTCGTCTGTTAGAAACTAGCTGCCCCTGATATTGATTCACTCCCCCCAAGAATCTATGAGATAAACAAAAGCCACAGACTTTGCTGTGGCTTTTTTGCGTTTCAATAAAGCTTAAGAGTAAGCTGAACAATCTAAGTCTGGTGTCTTGCTGCTCTTGTTTAGCACGACCATCAAATGGATAAGCAGTAGAATACCGGTCACACCCAAGCCAACGCCGATCCCGCCCCAGATCCCTGCTAGCTCGAATTTTGGCATCAAGTACCAAGCGGCAGGCAGGCCAAACATCCAGTAACCAATGGCTGTCATCACCGTTGGCATAGAGACAATCTTCATCCCTCTTAGCAAGTTAATCGCCAGTAGTTGCCAAGCATCGACGATAAAGCACAGAGCGACAACCCAGATAACTGAAGCCAATAGCGATGTCATTGTGCCAGTGCCGTCGTCTAGCTTGAAGATGGAAGCGATCATTTCAGGCCATAGGATGAATACGGCAGACAAGGCGACACTCAACACTGACACCAATATAAAGCTTTGAATCGAGGTTCTTTTGATGCCTTCATAGTTGGCCGCGCCATAATCACGGCCAACTAAAATTGCCGCAGCTTGCGAGAAACCGAAGTTAAAGTTCCAAGTAAAGCTTAAGCATTGCAGTAAGATTTGATGAAGCGCCAGAGAGGCAATACTGATCGTTCCTGCCATTAAGGTGCCGCCGTAAATCAAGCCATGTTCAAGTAAAGCTGCCAAGCCGATAGGTAGACCCATCAACAACAATGGGCTCATCAGCTTGATGGAGTACTCTTCGGTATGGAGCCAAGGGGCGAACTGTTTGAACTCGTCACGTTTAAACACCCAAACCGTGTAGCCAACCATCACGATGAATGCCGCGATAGCCGTACCTAAGCCTAAGCCTGTTAGTCCCATATCTAACTGGAACGTGAGGAAATAGCTCACTGGCACATTCAAAATCACTGTGATAATCGACATCACCAGAATAGAACGCACATTACCAAACGCACTGGTTAAGCCACGCAGCACCAATAAGATAAGTGAAGGCAACATCACCCATTTTAGGGCGTGCACATATTCCATCGCTAAGGTGATCACTTCTTGAGGTTGTTTAGCTGCTTCCAATACAAGTGGCGCAAACCAGAAGCTCGCCATTAAGGTCACGCTGAGCACGAACGCCAACATGGTTGCACCTTTCACCGCCAATCTAATCTGAGTGTTGCCAAACTCTGGGCGTGCAACGCGCTGACCATAAGCAATAGCGATCAGGTTCGCGACACAACCGACTGTGCTACTCGCAATAATGAAGATGAAGAAGTAAATAGAGGCACCTAAGCCACCAGCCGCAAGCGCTGACACGCTGATTCGCGACATCATCCAAACATCAGTAAGGACTAAAGCCATGGATATCAGCTGTGAAATGATCAAAGGGAATGCAAGAGTGAGTATTTTTTTCATGAGCGCCTCAGTTAATTTCGCCCAAAATACGATCGATGGAGCTAGCGTTCAATTGATAAATTTGCGACTCTAACATTCCAAAAACTCATGCGAACGAATTATGACCCCATATCCTAGCTTGCCATCCTCCCATAATGGCTTAAAAGCCTTCGAAGCGGCTGCAAGGCTGATGAGCTTTACGTTGGCTGCCGATGAACTCAACGTGACACAGAGTGCGATCAGCCGTCAGATCAAACAGCTTGAAGATGAGCTGAACACATCTTTGATCATTCGTAAGCATCGAGCGATTGAATTAACGGTGCAAGGTCATGATTTGTATGTCGCTTTGCGTGAAAGCTACGGCAATATCGAATCGGTTATCGCCTCTTGGAGTGAGCCGAAACAAAAACGTATCGTGATAAAGGCAACCCTGAGTTTCGCTACGCGCGTGTTGATCTCTAAGGTTCGTGAATTAAACGAGCGTTACCCAGATTACGAGATCGTGATCGTTCCCGTGATCGAAGAAGATGAAGCAATCAACAGCAGCGAATACGACTTGTTGATCTTCCACACTCGATTCAAAAAACGCTATGACAACGCGCCTGACATCACTTTCTTGCGTGAAGAGTTCATGGCGCCAGTGTGCTCCACGAGCTTAACGAATGCTGTTGGTTTGACTAAGAAAGATACCGACCTCGACTCGATCTTAACCATGCCAAGGCTGCACCCGACCTTAGATCACCATGATTGGAAAGTATGGCTAGCCGATGTCGAATCGCCACCGAAAAAGCCCGTCAGAAATACCAGCTTCTTGTCTTTAGATATGGCGCTCAGTGCCTGCTTATCAGGTGAAGGCGTCACAGTGACGGATCTGCTTTTGGTTTTGCAGGATCTGCAACGTGGTTTCTTATATTGCCCAGAGAATGCCAAGATCCAGAACAGTGCTTGGACCTATTTCATCCACCAGCGCACTCACTCGCCTGTGATCAATGATCTCATTGATTGGCTTAAAGGAGAGACTGCAAAAGAGATCGAATTGCTGAAAGCCCTATCCCATCAAAATCATTGGTCTGGTGTTATCCAAGATCATTAAGGGATCTGTGCCTAAGATTTAGAAATCGCATTAACCTTATCATTTATAACGTTTATTTATCGATTCGAATGACCTATCTTACGCCCTATGAACCAGTACACAGATACTGGCATCTGATTCTTAGGAGAAAGTCATGGAACAACAGCGTCTAAAAGTTGCGATTATCGGTGCGGGACTGAACGGTTTAGCACTTGCATTATCACTGCGTAAATTTGGCATTACAGCTCGAATATACGAGAAAGCCGAACAACCGCGTGCTGACGGTACGGGCATCATCATGTGGCCAGAGGGCATGCAAGTCCTTGCGGCATTGGTGGGCGTAGATAAAGTAAAAGCCGCGTGTAACCAAGTCGATACCATCTCGACATTAACGGCGACAGGATTGCCCATCAACACGCTCAATATGAGTGACTCGCCAAGCAAAGCCAACGCGCCTATTGGCTTGTTTCACCGCAGCCGCTTATACCAGCTGCTATTAAATGAATTAGGCGATGACTGCATTGCAACGAACCAACACTGCACAGTAAACCAAGACTGCGAGCAACCGCAGATACTCATCAACGGTGAACCTCTTGATGCAGATATCATTGTTGGTGCCGACGGTGTGTTCTCTCAAATCAGAAAGTTTGTCGCGCCGGATGTGACTCTAAGACAACCGAACGTCTACTGCTGCCGCGGCGAGATTGATTTCAAAGCGTCTGAGATCAATGATGATGAGTGTTATGTTTTTGCGGGTGATAAATCTCGTATTGTAACCTACACCTACGACCGAGAAACCCAAGGTAAGTACTGGTTCGCTGCATGCGCCGTTGAAGAAGGTGAAACGCTTTCTAAACAAACCGTGTTAGAGCAGTTCTCGCACTATCCTAGTTACTTACTGGATATGATTAGAGATACGCCTGAATCGAAGATATTGCCCTCTCCGCTTACTGATGTAGCGCCATTCGATACTTGGTATCGTGATAATGCCGTTTTACTTGGAGATTCATGTTGCGCTGTATTGCCGACTATGGGTATCGGCTTCAGCTTAGGCATCGAGAACGCTTATGTGCTGGCACAAAGCATTGCTTCTAACTTTGAGGGGACTGAACAAGCTTTCAAACGCTACCAACAACGTGCTCAACAACGATCTCACGAGCTGCAAAACATCACGCACCGACTCAGTGAGCTGACTTATAAAGATGAGTTCAACCCAGTTGAAGTCGCAGAGCTTTACCAACAGTTTGCTATTGCCAATAGCCGCTCACCCTTTTAATGGCTTGATTCGCTAACAATGCTTTCTCTACTAGAAAAGCCGCAGTATTAACTGCGGCTTTTAGGTTATTGGGTCTGCTCTTTAGCTACAACAGATGCTGCCGCTTAAACAGGCACTACAGCTTAAACATACGCGCACTGCGTGGTGGTAAGTTGAAGGTGTGATAACGAGAATTCACGGTTTCTGTCGCGCTGCTTAATACGTCTTTGTATTGAACATTCCAATTGAACTCATGCTGGTAAGTATCGACTGTCACGCCACGCGTTTCGCCACACTTGTTAATACCAACAACCCCTTCTTTGCCACGCTTGAACAGCAAAGTACATTGGTCGCTCGAAATCATCGTCATTGTTTTGCCTTGCATCGCGTTGTGGAAGCTCAACATGTTCTTCATTGTCGAACTATTCCACACATTGCCCCAACGACCGTTATCCTTATCTTCAGAATCAGGAAGATCATCGCTGTAGATCAACGGCGTGCCACCATCTTTACCAAGGATATAAGCGTAAGCGAGCTGCTCATCTTGTGGATCCATGATCTGATAACGGAAGCCGTCATTGGTTGGAATATCATGCGTGATCGCGAAAGTGATTGAGCGGTTATCATCCAATGCTTGGCCGTACGCTTTTGGATCATGCAGTTGGTTTAAACCGCCGCCCATAGAGAACGCCGATCGAATCGAAGCAAACAACGGGAAATCGTACGCAGAGTGATTGGTGTTGTTTAAGTAAGGTGCTAAGAACGACTCATAGCCACTGTTTCCTGCCCCGCCGCTAGTAATCACTTCGCCAAACACATGCATGTTCGTGGTGATCTCAGGCGTAAACACTTGGTCGATTTGGTACTGACTCATGTGTTTCACCGCATCAATACGGAAACCCTTGATGCCCATGTCTTTTAGCGCTTTTAGATATAAACGTTGCTGTGACACTACCCAGTTATTTGGGTCTAGATCAGGCAAGCCTACATCGCCATCAGCGCCACACAAACGCCAATATTGAACATGACCCGGATCGTTCCAGTCAGTAATGCAGCCAGCAGCATGGAAATCGTTAGCCGAGACAAAGCCTTGCGATAAGTTGCCAAACAAAGTCTGGTCGGCATAGTAGCTTGAACGGCTGGCATAATCATTAAGCACTTCTGTGCCAGGGTAATCCAAGTCACTTCGCTTCCAGCTTTCATTCGCCATGTGGTTCAGCACCACATCTGCGTAAACATCAACACCCACACCTTTAAGTGCAGTGATCATTGCAGCTAAATCTTGTTTGTTTCCCAACGGAGAATCAATGGTGCGCAGATCTTGTGGTTGATAACGTGCCCACCATTGGCTGCCACTGGATTTCATTGCCGGAGCAACCAACACTTTCTTATAGCCCGCTTCGGCGATTTGGTTGGCATTGGCTGTCACATCTGAATACTTCCAGTTAAAAGCATGCAAAATGGTGTCAGCGTAAGTCGCTGAACTAAAAGAGCAAAGCGCGATTGTGGATATGAGTAGGGTATTTATTGGTTTCATAGAACATATCTCTCATTATAAATTCACAAGAATGATATGAGCGATAGAGACAATTAAAACGACCGATAAATCAGAGTTGAATTAGCGTCACCTTCTGTTGATGTTGATTTTATAAAATTGAGCTATAGCCGATATTCTGCGGGACAAAATGTGACATGCGTTTTATGGTGTTGTTCTCGTATGCGTAAAGAGTGAAAATGAGAATTAATTGAATCAAGTTGACGAGAACAGGACAAAGACTTTGGTCGCCTCTCCTAAACTAAGCTATCATTCCTTCTCCCTCAACCGATTGATATTTTATGCCTTCTTTCTCTTTTTCAATGATCCCTGTTGGGGTTCGATTCATGATCCTTTCTGCTTTTGGATTCGCACTGATGTCAGCTTGTGTGAAATACATCAGTAACTACGGCATACCTGTATTTGAAATCGTTGCAGCGAGGGCGTTGGTGTCTTTGATCATCAGCTACATCGACGTAAAACGAAAAGGCATTTCTATCTGGGGGAATAACAAACCTCTGTTGTTCGTTCGAGGCGCAGTCGGCACCGCAGCGCTAATGTGTGTTTACTACGCTGTGACCACGCTACCGTTAGCAGAAGCGACCATTCTACAATACGTGCATCCCGTATTTACGGCATTGCTCGGTGTGTTATTCCTGAAAGAACGCGTCCAAAAGTCGACCATGATCTGCATTGCATTCTGCCTTGCGGGATTATTAGTGATGGTACAACCAAGCATGAACAGCGGCGCGAGCAGCGAACTGCCTTTGTTCAGCATTATGGTGGCGTTATGTGGCGCGTTTGGTAGCTCAATCGCTTATGTGATTGTGAGAAAGCTGAGCCAAACGGAAGATAGCTCTGTCATCATCTTCTACTTCCCACTGGTTGCCCTACCGATCTCTACTGCCCTTATCTGGAACGACTTTGTGTGGCCGAGCCTATTCTTAACCGTGATGCTGGTGCTCGTCGGTATTTTCACTCAAATCGGCCAATACGGTTTGACCAAGGCGATGCAGACACAAGCTGCGGGCAAAGCTTCGGCTTACTCTTACGTTCAGATTGTCTTCTCGGCACTATTAGGCGTGTGGATCTTTAATGAAATCCCATCAGTTTGGACTTATCTAGGTGGTGGCCTGATTGTCACTGGCGCACTCATTAACGTGTTTGGTAAACAACTATTAGTGCCGTTCAAGGCTAAATAAGTAACCCACTCAATATCAGCTAATAAATAGAATCTAAAAAGGGCATTGCGGAATATTCCACAATGCCCTTTTTCATTTCTTCTTACCTAACTATTCCGCTAGCTTGTCGCATTGCGCAGTTTGGGATCATCACTCAGATATTCAACGAACTCGATTTCAAAGCCTGCCGGATCCACAAAGTAGACATTTTTACGATAAGGTTCTTCAGCGCCAGGTTTAGCAATCGGGAAGCCTGCATCAATAAGACGTTGAGTGACGCTTTCGATGTTATTGGTCACATAAGCAAAGTGCGCGAGGCCAACAGAGTGCCCTGCTAAATCTCTATTTTCACCCTCTCCGTGATCACTCAATGCGATGTATTGGTACTCGTCACCAAAATGCAGCCAGTTACGTGGCTTGCCTGACCATTCGCCTTTTCCTTCATCACGAACGTACCAGTGTGGAAACGCCGCTTTATAGAAAGTCAGCATTTCAGGGATGTCCTTAACGACTAAATTCACATGTTCAAGTTGGATCATTCTTCTCTCCTTAAAGTATTCTCGTAAGCAACGTTGCATATCCTAATACCTCAAGTTAAGTTGAGGTAAAGCACTAATTTGCATTTATTTCGAGAACGTTTTTAGAGCCCAAATTGTCGTATTTTGAAGCGATACAAACCCTAAGTTTAGACGACCTTCCCTAATGTGGTTTATTTGGAATCCAGAATGAAATAGAGACTGGTCGCTATGGTTTAGGCGGAGTAACCTCAACTTCTAAAGCGGTTCGCTCTCTCCACTTGAAAACCTTCTTCCATTTAATCGGCATCATAGGAATAACGATGAGGCTAATGCCCACCAGCGTCAGGATGTCTGGAATCTCATCAAACCACATAACACCAAACAGTGTTACGAACACCAACCCCGAATACTCTGCGAGCGCAATTTGGTTGGCCGGGGCTTTTTTGTAAGCCACAACCACAAGCGCATGGTATCCAAGTACGAACAAGTTGATTGCCATGATCCAACCCACATGGCGCCATTCAATCGCAGACCAAGTTGGCAATGCAAATACCAGCGCGAGTGGCAGAGTCATAACGCTGGTCCAGAACAGAGTGGAGATGATGTGTTGCTCTGCGTTCAAGCGTTTGATCAAGATATTCCCCACGCCCATCGCAAGCGCACTGCCTAGCCCAGCAATCGCTGCCCAGTGAAATTGCTCTGGGCGTAACACGATCAACACGCCCACAAAACCAATCAGGGTCGCGATCACTTTTGAAGATGTTGGCCTTTCTTTCAACAGCACTATCGACAAAGGCAGCATAAGGATTGGTCCAACATAGAACATCGCGTTTGCTGTCGCCAAAGTAAGGTGTGTAATGGCGATCATCGCGCAGCCACTCCCCACCAAGATAAATTGAGCCCTTAAGAAGTTGATTCGGCAACCGCCTTGCATACGCGTGTCTCTCGGTAATTTTAACCAAAATGGAAGTAGCAAGATCACGCTCAATAGCTGACGGATAAACACATACTGGAACGTAGGGACTTCGCCATTCAGTATCTTCAACGATACATCTGAAAAGGACGCAAGTAGGTTTGCGAACACCAAAAGCAAAATGGCGTGGTTAACAGCTTTATTCATACAGAAGTAAGATTACACATTTGTCATACAATTATGGGCGCACATCATACATGAGAATTTGAAATGTGTAATAGCAAAATGACTAAGGCTCAGATTAATGCGATTTTGAATTAAACCTCGATGAACAAATCACAGCTATTCGTTCAATATTTAGCCGCATTAATATTCTCTTATTGACTGATACATCAAGTTACAAATCGCTTTCATATTAACCAAGAACACTGATCTGGGTTAATAAACTGGTTTCACAATAACCTTACTTTTAATAAGGTCAGATAATTACAAAAAAGGAAGTTACAGTGAAAAAATTATTAGCACTTAGTATTGCAGCAGTCATCTCGGTTCCAGCAGTAGCCGACCACAATACAATCAACGGAATGGATTTCGGTCCATTGGCAAAGCTAGTCGGCACATGGAAATCAGTCGAAACTGGCGGCGTTGATATCTCCCCAGGTCAAGAAGGCACAGAAGTGGGTGCGGGTGGCCCTGCAGTCACACCGTTTTATGAAGTGATGACGTTCGAGGTTGCCGCAGACGCAACCAATGCCAGCGACCAATATCTTGTTGCTCTGTACTACAAGCAGGAAGTATTCAGAAAGGCCGACGATTCTAAATTCCACGATCAACGTGGTTACTTCATATACGACCAAGAAAATCAGGTCGTGTACAACTCTTACTGTGTGCCACGCACCACATGTGTCACCGCAGAAGGCCCTGCTGGCGACACAATGACGTTAGTCGCATCTAAGCGCGGTATCGCTGAGTCTGAATACATGACAGACAACGCAACCACTACGGGCTTCACAATGAACATCAGTATTTCAGATGACACGCTGACTTACTCTCAAACAACTGGCTTAGAGATCTACGACAACGCTTTTGCTCATACAGATTCAAGTACACTGGTTAAAGTGAAGTAGATTCAAATACAAACGCCTTTCACAACAAAGTGAAAGGCGTTTTTCTGTTGTACTTGTAACAACAAACAAGTTTAACTCGCTTGTGTATCTACCTTGGCGTAACGGTTGGCTAGCACCGCACAATAAAAGATCTGAATCGGGTGATAGAGCATAATTGGCAGTAATATCATCCCTAGATTAGGGTTGTGAGCAAAGATAACCTTAGCCATAGGAATGCCTGCTGCTAAAGTCTTCTTAGTGCCACAGAACACAGCCGCCACTTCATCTTGATGATTGAATCCAACCTTGCGAGCACTCCATTGAATGCCGTGCACCATAACCATCAATACCACTAAACAAATCACCGCAGACACTAGTAATAGCATTGGTGAAAAGTCGCTCCAAATACCATGCTCAATGGAGTCACAGAAAGCACTGTAAACAATCAGCAGTATCACATATTTGTCTAATTTATTGACCACTGACTTGTGTTTCTGCGTCCATTCAAAAAGCAATGGGCGCATCAACTGGCCGACAATCATTGGCAATAGCAGCATTTTAGATATCGAGATCACCGACTCCATCAGGTTCAACTCTGCGCCCTCTAATCCCATAAAGAGTTGGATCAGCAGAGGCGTAATGAACACACCTAAAATACTAGAAAGCGACGCATTGAATATCGCACCCGGCAGGTTTCCTTTTCCAATCACCGTCATAGCAACCGAAGACGAAATCGTACTCGGCAAAACGAAGAGGTAACAGAAACCAAAGGCCAGAGCTGCTGGCATATAAGCGACAAAGCCCTGCCCAAATATCACCCAAAGCAGTGGGTAAACTAAGAAGGTCGCGCTTTGTACAAAAACGTGCAGCTTCCAATTTGAAAGTCCCTCAAAAATGGCTTTGGGAGACAAACCCAAACCGTGTAAGAAAAACACCAAAGCGATGCCGAGAACAGTCACCGTATCGAGATGAAGTACCCCACCCGATTTGCCCCAATCTGGCGTAAAAACAGCAACGACCATAGCCACCACCATCCCTACCAGAAACCATTCCTTTTTCAGTTTTTCTATCATGTTGACACGCACTTTCTGTAGATTCCATTTCAGCCAATAACCCGGCTCCGATGCTATTTATCCTATCGACTCTAATTTTAATTAACCACCATAAACGCAAATTAAGCTCGTCTTTATCTTGAGGGTTAACGTCGTTATTCGAGTTTGTTACGCCCGTTTTTCTCTGGATTGATCGAGTGTATGGAATGACGATGAAAATATTAGAAAACAGCGGTTTATCGAGAAGATAAAACCCTTTCAGTGATCGGGGCATGGAGCAAAGCCGTAAGGATATGAGGGCAAGACGTAGTTAATCTAAACACCAAAGTTCAGCCTATTCTTAAAGATAACGCAGCGGGAGTTACACATGGACAACAGAATCACCATTATTGAGTTTCTCAGAGTGTTTGAGTTTATTCGCTCTTCCGGTGAGCAACGGGACAACAAATATCAAGTTGGCGAAATGACGGCTTGGCATGATTACGACGGTTACACCTGTTGGCTAAGCTATAAAGATGTCACGGTGACGCTGATGTTTCATGGCTCATTGAAAATTGAGTACGACAACGCTGCAAACTATTCTGAATTCATCGAGCATTGTTTAGGTATGCTCGCCACTGAACCTTCTCCATAAAACGCGAACGGACTCATCACTACTAACGGCTATCGGCTATCGGCTATCGGAGAAAATCATGAACGAATCTGCTTTTAAGGCATCTTCATTACGTAAACGAGTAGCTCCTTTATGGCTAATGCTCAGCCTTTCTTTTTTATGGTCTAAAGGGTCAACAGCAGGAACAGAGATGATTGATTTCACACAAGCGAATGAACACCAGAAGTGGACAGCAACCAACGATAACGTGATGGGCGGTATCTCAACTGGTGGGCTTATTTATGACGGTGGTATGAGTCAGTTCAAGGGAGAACTTTCATTAAAGAATAATGGTGGCTTTAGCTCAATCAACCGCTCTGTTGAATCACTAAGCTCTGAAGTGGAGAGCGTAGTACTGACGTTTGTTGGTGATGGTCGTACATATCAATTAAGGTTCACTACATGGAAAAACGGTTATCGAACCAACTACAAGCACAACTTTGAGACAATCAAAGGCGAGCAACTTAAGAAAACCTTCCAACTAAAGGACTTTCAAGCCGTGTTCAGAGGTCGATTACTCAGCGGAGCGCCAGGACTTAAAGCTCAAGACATCAAACAGATCGGCTTTTTGATTGCAGATAAACAACCTCTGCCCTTCGAGTTAAATCTCACTCAGATTCAATTCAAAACGCTTCAAGAAACTGAGTAAAGCTTTGTTGGAATAAACACAGTAAATCACCTAATAAAAAAAGCCCCTGATATCTTACCGATTCGCGATAGATATCAGGGGCTTTCTATTTAAGCGTTCAAACTGTTCAAGAGATCAACGCTTCAAACCGTCAATACTTTAAAGCATCAGTACTTAGTATTTGATGGCTGTTTTACCAATCGATGCGCTGCTTTCAATACGTTGATGCGCATCTTTCAGTGTCTCAACACTAAAGCCATTCAATGTGGTGGTAAGCGTAGATTTGATACGGCCAGAATCAATCAGGTTCGCTGCTTGGAACAGGATATCTTGTTGTTTCTGAATATCGTCTGTGTTGAATAGTGAACGTGTAAACATCAGCTCCCACACAAAACCTGCAGACTTGCCTTGCAGTGCAGACAGATCAATGCCGCCATCGAACTCAACAATAGAACTGATCATGCCTTGTGGTGCAATCAGCTCGACCATCGATTCCCAGTGCCCTTTGGTATCAGCGACATTGAAGATGTAGTCGACATGCTGAATGCCTTGCTCTCGTACAGACTCAACCAAGTTACGGTGATTCACCACATGGTCGGCTCCCATATCTCTTACCCACTGTTCAGTTTCAGGTCTTGAAGCCGTCGCAATAACAGTCAGGTTAGTTAGTTGGCTCGCCAATTGAATCGTGATTGAACCGACACCACCAGCTCCACCAATGATCAGTATGGATTTTTTCTCTTCTGAACGCACACGTAGGCGATCAAACAACGCTTCCCACGCAGTAAGTGTTGCTAGCGGCATAACAGCGGCAGCTTCATCAGAAAGGCTCTTTGGTGCTTTCGCCGTAATACGGTAGTCAACGGCTTGGTATTCCGCGTTAGCGCCCATGCGAGTTACGTCACCTGCATAGTAAACGCGGTCGCCTAGTTCAAAGCCTTCAACGTCTGTACCTTTACCGACAACTTCACCAGCCGCGTCATAACCAAGGACTTTTGGTTGCTCAAGTATTTTATCTTGAGCACTGCGAATTCGAATTTTTGCGTCTGCTGGATTGATAGACGTCGCGCTCACTTTCACAAGCAGATCATGTTCTTTTAATTCTGGAAGGTTTGTTTCAAACTCAACTAAGCTGTCTTGCTCTGCAATCGCAAGTGACTGAGTAAATCCGATAGCTTTCATTTTTGATGGTACTGACATTGTGCTTTCTCCTTGAATTAGACAAGTTAATCTTAGTTGACTCTCAATGTAGATAAACCGCCTAATGTTTGAATCATATTCAATTATTTTTTGATAATCGTGTTGCCACTGATCGAGCAACAGGAACAAGTACCCCTGTTAGCTGCTGCATAAAGGCATAGAGGTTAAATTAAACCTTGCTCAATCAACCAATCGCGCGTTACTTCATCTTGCGGCTTACCTTCACGGCAAACTTTATAATCTAGCTCTGCAATAATATCGTTCGAGAATCGCAGTGAATCTAACGTCTGGAGCTGTTGTTCGCTAAACAAGTGCTTCTTGTCGTCTCTTAAAAGAAGTACTGCTCTATCAACAATACCGAGCAAGCCTTTTGGCTCTTTGAGCTCTCGAATTTCATAGCGATAGTGCAAAAATTGAGGTTTCCACAGCGGTACAACAACCCACTCCTTGTTCGCTACCGCGCTTTCAAAGGCATCAAAACAATCGTCTTCACTACCAGGGAAAAACTCGTAACCCGCATCGCTCAGGCCGTACTCTTTCATCATCTGAATAGAGAAGCGTGTAATGCCTGCGCCGGGGTTAATACCCTGAATGGTAGAATTCATTTTCTCGATAACTTCAGGTTTTAATAGATCAACGACCTCAGAAACCGCTTCTTCAGGGACATAATCAGGCACGCCCCACAACGCGTAAGGTTCATAGTGAAGGCCAAGTTCGATAAGTGGCTCAACTTCCTCAACGCCCGCTTTGTAGATACCGTGGCTTGATGGCAACCAAGCCGAGGAGAGCATGTCTACTTCACCCGCTTTTAACTTTTCAAAATTTTCTTGATGAGGAGAAAAGACACGCTCGACCTCGAAGCCCATTGCGTTTAATACGTTGGTAACCAATGATGCGGTGGTGCGGTGAAACGACAAATCTGTTACGCCAATTGTGATTTTCTTAATCATGTTGTTATCCCCTTTTGTTCGGCTTGAGAGAGATAGTACATGGCCAAAAATCAGCGAAAAACAGCCTAATATTTGAATAATTCTCAAATTACTTTTGGTAATTTAGCGTATAAAGCTAGCTTAAAAGAGATGAATTAGGATCAACCCGCTTTGTGATTAGAAAATATTTCAATACAATGTTTAGAAAATTATCAAACACAGGTAGATAATATGCTTCTTGAAGACTTGCTGGTCATTTTAAAAGTAGCGGAGTTTCGCAGTATCACTGCAGCAGCCACCAACCTAGATATGCGCACTGCAACCGCGAGTGCTGCCGTCAAACGTGTCGAAGCCGCACTGGGCGCTGAACTGTTTGTAAGAACCACTCGCCATCTAAGGCTTTCCTCTGCAGGCGAACGCTATTTACCTGAGTGTGAGCAAGCCTTGAAGATGTTAGAACAAGCAAAGCTCAACATGCGTGAAGAGCTCGGTATCTTGGATGGAGAAATCCGCATCGCGCTTTCTTCTGACTTAGGACGTAACCTCATTACACCTTGGCTTGATGAATTTCTGCTTGAATACCCAAAGGCAACGCTTCGTACCAGCATCAGTGACAGCAACATCGATTTTTACCGTGACTCTGTAGACATGGCTTTGCGTTATGGTTCTCCGAATGATGCCAACATGTACGGCTTTAAGATCTGCGATGTGCCAAGAATATTGTGTGCATCGCCTGAATACTTGGCCGAGATGGGAACACCAGACCAGCCAAGCGATTTAGCAGAGCACAATGGTCTGCTGTATCAGCTGCATGATATGTTGCAAGACGAATGGGTGTTTAACGACGGTAAACAAGATCATAAAGTGAAGCTAAAAGGGAATCGCGCCTCGAATGATGCTGACCTTGTTAGACGCTGGTGTGTTGCTGGGAAAGGAGTGGCGATAAAGTCTTGTTTAGATATGTCGAGCCATCTGCTCTCTGGCGAAGTGGTTAAAATCATGCCCGAGTTCAAGCCAACCTCAACCGAGCTGTGGTTAGTGTGCCCGAGTCGTCAGTCCATCACCCCGACCGTCCGTTTATTAAGAGATCTATTCCGTGAGAAAACCTCAGAGATCCTTTCTCAACTGAGCAAGCAAGGCATTATAGAAACTCAAAAGTCTTAACGACCTAAAGATAAAAAAGGCGTAAGTGAACTTTAACCCACTAACGCCTTTAATCATTTGAACATTACACCCTATCGATGGATGTATCGTCTAATACGAGTGCTTAGTTTGACTCGTCTTCAACATCACAGTCAGCACAGCACTGAAGCGCAATTTCATGTTCGAAGGTGATCGTGTCTTTACCTTCTTCTAGTAGTTCTGCGATTTCATCAGCGACTTCTTTCTCATCATCCGCTTCGATGCCGCTTGCTAGCTCTTCTTCAGAATAACCAAAGAAGTTCAGCAGCAAATATTCGCGAGCTGCTTCTTTCGTACAAACCACGTCTGCAGAAAGATCTGGCGTAACTTCACCTTGTGCAAGTGTCGCAGTTACTTGTGCTACAGCAGCATCTTTCATCGCAGGCGTTAACCAACCAAGATCAGTACTTACAGATGTCTTTTTACAGTCGAAGCAAGGCAGTTGGTGAAAGTAGTATTGAAAGGTAGTCATAGGTAATTTCTTCTTTAAATGTTGTATAGCGAGATTATGCGCGTTTTGTAGCAAAATACTATCTCAATCACAACCTGAAACCGCTTCGGGCTGAGTATTTTTGCAAGCTCCGCGCAAGCTGATGTGATCATTCGATAAAAGCGCTGTTTTACCCATGCTTACTCAGCTTTACGCTTGTTTACATTTGTACGGGTAATATATGCCTTATCAGATAACAAGCGTGGCACCTCACAAATATTTGGGTCATAGCTTAGTTTCGTCGTTCCAGCTATCAGCTTTGAGTTCACGGCTTACTTGACTACTTAGCTCGGATTTGTTGGAAATCGCTTTGTTTTCAATTAACTTACTTGCACTTGGCTTATTTTGAACCACGCTTATTTAAATCACCCGTCTCGGATACCCAGTCAATGATCATCACAAAATATCAAGCCCTTACCCTTTCATCGGTTGCTTTGCTCGCAACAGGCTGCTCACCATCATCAGATACGCCTTCGGTCAGCAACATCAGTGATTACCAAGGCTCAGCGAGTATTACTCAAGGTGTGGCGACCACTGTTGAATCGAATCTCTTTGAGTGTGCAAACGGACGCAGCCGAGTGGCGGGCGTCGGGGAAATTACGGACTCCGAAGGAAAGGTTTGGACGGTTCCAGCCAAGAACAACTTTGCGACAGGGCCAAAAGCCTTTGATCTTTATGAAGAGTGCTCAAACACCACGCCAAGCAGCCTAGCCGAAGTCGATCAAAGCTCTGTACCTGTAGCGATAGTGGATCAAGACGGAGAAGAAATAACAGGCTATATTTTTGCCGATAACTATTTCGAACTTTATATCAACGGCAAGTTAATCGCGGTAGACACTGTTCCTTTCACACCGTTTAACTCAAACATCGTCAAATTTAAGGTGAAGAAGCCTTACACGATAGCGGTGAAAGTGATTGATTGGGAAGAAAACCTAGGTCTTGGTAGCGAAGATAACCGCGGAAAGGCATACCACGCTGGTGATGGTGGCTTTATCGCGAGCTTTAGTGACGGAACCGTGACAGGACCAGAATGGCAAGCACAAACCTTTTATACCTCACCGATTTATGACCTGACTTGCTTGAGTGAAGTCGACGGGAAACGCCTTTCTGAAAGCTGCACCACGGAAGGAACGGACCACGGTCAAGATGCCTACGCCGCTCATTGGGAAACACCAAACAACTGGATGAACCAAGAGTTCGATTCAACATCTTGGCCTCAAGCATCGGTATACTCAGAGGACGATATTGGCGTGAACAATAAAAAAGCGTACATGAACTTTATCGAAAAATTCAGTGGTGCTGGCGCAAGCTTTATCTGGTCGACAAATGTCGTTCTCGATAATGAAGTGCTACTGAGATACGAAGTTAAGTAGCTTTATTCCTTTGTAAGCAAGCCCAGTCACGAGTATGACTGGGCTTGCTACTCAAACAACTTGCTGGTGTTTCTAATTCACAGCGAACCTGATCATAATCTTGAGTCATTTCATTACGACGAAGTTTGCGAAGCCTTGCTTGCTCCACGCGACTTAGCTTTGTAATTGTGTAGCCAGCAACAAAACAACCCGATGCACAACCCCCAAAATGCACTGCCGATCCCCAGTAAATTGGTGCCAGAAGCTGTGAATAAGAAAGTAAGCAGTGCGGGTTCTCGGTAATGACTGTCTGCCATTGATACCGCAAGGCAATTCATCAAGGTCGGCATCACCGCTAAGCCAGCAACCGCAATGACAATCGCGGAGGGCACGGCGCTAAACAGCGACACAAATGACATCCCCATCACGCCAGCTAACAAGTAAAACCCGCCCATACAAATCCCCGCGATATAACGTGTCTTTGGATTACTATCCGCATTAGGGCCCATGCAAATAGCGCCCGTAATCGCTGCAAGGTTATACGCAAAGCCACCAAACGGTGCGAAGATCAAACCTGTCACCCCGGTGGTGGTAATGATCTTCGATGAATCGACTTGGTATCCGTTCGCTTTTAGAACCGCAAATCCCGGTAAGTTCTGTGAAGCCATCGTCACTATAAACAATGGGATTCCGACACTGAACAACGAAAATAACTCAAAATCGGGCGTAATGAACACCGGGGTCGTTAATCCCATAGTCACCTGACTGACATCGAGTTTGCCAAAACCCACACACATGACCAGTACGATGATGAAAATGCTTGGGATCAGTAAATTTCCTAACCGCGCTTTCGCCAGAATAAATACAGCAAGCATGACCGCTACGACTTGTGCCTCTTCCATTAGCGACGTGAACAAACCCAAACCGAATTGCAATAGAATCCCCGCGAGCATCGCAGAGGCAATCGATGTTGGGATCTGTTTTAGGACTTTCTCAAATATCCCCGCTAATCCAACTAACGTGATCAACATCGAACTGAACAAAAACACGGCTACAGCCTGATTCATTGTCAGCCCTTCAAGCGATGTGATTAACAACGCCGCTCCAGGCGTCGACCACGCTGTAACCACAGGCTTCTTGTAATGAAACGAGAGCAGTATTGTGGTTACGCCCATGCCAATTCCCAACGCCCAAAACCATGACGCCACTTGCTCTTCAGTTGCTCCAGCACTCATTGCCGCTTGGAAAATAATCGCCGCGGCGCTCGCATAACCAATGAAAACAGCGATAAAGCCGGTACTGACGTGAGAAAATTTTAGCTTAGTCATGTTAATCTCTTCCTGCGTGCGTTATAACGTCCATAGACCAAACCTAGCACTGTGCGCTATAACGCACAACTTATTTGTAAAAACTTGTAGAGAAAATATGCAAACAGAAATTAAAGTTGGCGTTAACTTGAAACGCCTTCGCCAAGAAAAAGGCTGGAGCTTAGACAAAACAGCGAAAGCAACAGGCGTGAGTAAAGCAATGCTAGGACAAATTGAACGTGGAGAATCCAGCCCGACAGTCGCTAAGCTCTGGCAGATAGCTTCTGGATTCGAGGTGTCACTTTCGAGCTTTATCGCGGCTAGCCCAAACAGTGAACTGACGAGTTTATTCAGAGATGCAAACGAACTAAGGCATGAAGAATACAACATTGGCTTTTTCGTCAGTTTGTTGTTTCCTTTTGAGGAAGCACTAGGATTTGAAATATTCGAACTCACCCTAGCGCCCGATTACCAGCATGAATCCGCCTCACATAACGCAGGCGTCACTGAGCACATCTTATGCATTTCAGGAGAGATGGCCGTGATGTTTGATGATGAGTGGCATACGTTACGCGCAGGACAAGCTGTTCGCTTTAATGCTAACCAGACCCATGCCTACAAAAATATCGGTGAAGGAAACGCCGTATTTCATAATGTGATTCACTACCCTAATAACAAGCAATAGTGCCGGTTCTGGCGCTAACAGATGTTTAGCTCTAACCGGATGCTTAACGCTAACGGATATTCAGCGCTAACGAAAGAGCTGGCAGACCACTGGCTGTTACTAACTTAAAGCGACTATACGTTGACGACCATACTGCCATCTTCGGCTTGATAACGAGCCCATAGTTGAGAGAGGTTTTCTTTATTAAGCTGTATCTCTTTTTCTTTCAGAAACGTTTCGTTGTGCAGCTTCGAATATGAGCGCTCAGCAAGGTCACAGCTAAATGTAACGATGGTTTTCCCTTTCCCCATTCTAGCCGCAGCGTATAGCGCACCTGCTACGTTCAACGACGAACTGCTTCCTAGAAGAATACCGTCATGTTCCGCAACAAGGCGGGATATCGTCACCAAATCCTGATCGGGAAGCGTGATGGCACGATTGATTTTTGCCTGCCTGAAATTTTCAACCGTTCGCATGATCCCTATGCCTTCCGTGAACGAACTTCCCGTTGATTGATAGTGTCCATTACGTAGAAACGAATAAATGCCAGACCCATTTGGGTCAACTAACCAAGTTTCGAGATTGGGTTGCTGCTCAGATAGATAGTGTGAGTTTCCGGCAATGGTTCCACCCGTCCCCACCACTGAAACTAGAGCATCAATATTCCCCTGTGTTTGCTGCCAGATCTCAGGTCCAGTATTTAAATAGTGCGCTCGATAATTACTGAGATTTTCAAACTGATCTGCCCACCAATAACTCTCATTTTCGACACCAATCCGCTTAGCCGTGTGGTAAAAATGTTCAGGGTTTGCAAAAGGACAAGGGTCGACCAATAACAGTTCAGCATTATAAAGCGAGATCATGCGCTCTTTCTCTTGTGCCTGCCCTTTTGGCATCACCACCAACATTTTGTAACCAAGGGATTTAGCGACCAGAGCAAGTCCTATTCCCGTATTACCAGCAGTACCTTCAACGATTGTCATTCCCGGCTTAAGCTTACCGGCTTCTATTGCATCCATAACCAACTGAAGTGCCGCTCTATCTTTAATCGAACCACCCGGGTTCTGGTGTTCGCACTTAATAAGAATCTCACAACCTGATATCTCTGAAAGACTGTTGATTCTAACAAGATCGGTATCGCCAATCAGTTCACTGAGATTGTTTGCAATATGGGCAGATGACATCGCGACTCCATTTATTTGTTGAGGATAAGTTTGTTCATCGATTGGGTTGTCGATGATCATAAGCGTAGCTCTGGGGTCTGCTTAGTCAAGAAGTGCCGGAATTGAAAAGACTCTCATTTTCCAAATAGCAATTATAATTAGGGGTGACCGATTAGATTGAGGGCAAAAAAATGTTTCTAAAAGAGAAAAAACCGGTGACCTCGTTGATGTAACTGAAATGACCAAATTAACCAACTTATTTCAAGACAGTATCGAAGGTCGGTTTCAAGCAGGCGAAGAACAGCAAGACCCTGAGATGTTTAAAAAGTCCGAACTGATGTTTATGTCAGGGGAAGAGTTACCTCGATGCTGGACAGATCCAAACTACCGCTCAGGGACTAAATAACCTTAGCGCTTCCAGAGCACCCGATGAGTCGCAATTTAAGCTCTGTTCTAAAACTGTTTCACGATCGCCTTGTAGGCTATCCCCCTGTTAAAACATTCAGACGCATCTTTACTAGACACAAAAAGCGAGCCACTTGGGCTCGCTTTTGATTGTCTTTTTCTTGCTTAGACTTCAGTTCAGATTACAGAAGTTCTACCGACTGTTGAGCAATCACGAATTCTTCGTTGGTTGGCAAGCTATTATAATCGCACCTATTAACACGGGTTTGGACAGAAATCATTTAGACTATTTACTTAAATCGGGAGTCACCGGATTAGTTCAGGTATCTAAAACTCCAAGGTCTCACCATCAGCAGGAATAAGGACTTTATCTGACAAACCGTTTTTATAAATTGCTTCTTTAAGAATTGGTCGAGTCACTGCACAGTGATTGAGTGCCTCCATATGGTTCGCAACCACCTTATTAGGGGAAAGGCGAATAAACTTCATGACCTCATCAATAGACATCAATAACGGTTGACCAACATCCATACGAGCACGGCCTGCTGCCACCACTGTGATGTCGGGTTTTAACTCATTCAAAGCTCGTCTTACATCATCGGTTAGAACCGTATCTCCGCTAATATAGATAGAGGGTTCATTGGGAAGCTCTAAGAAAAATCCGACGCCATTTGCCATTAGCTTATGAATCCAACCATGACCGTGTAAAGCAGGAACCGCAGTTAGTTTTCCGCCTAAAAAGTCGATAGTTTGCCAGTCTTCAATTCCCCAATTTACCGTTAAGTCGTATTTT